>JAFRYJ010000256.1 GCA_017437705.1 Lachnospiraceae bacterium | reverse complement strand
GAATCGTAATCGTCGCATTCGTAGGAGGTGCCAAGCATCTCGTCCAGGTCCTCCAGCCTCATGGAACCCTCCACAAGGTATTCGTTGGGAGCCACCTGTTCGATATCCTCCTCTTCCTCGGCGTCGAATTCATCACGGATCTCGCCTACGATCTCCTCCACTATATCCTCCATGGTCACAAGGCCGGCGGTGGCGCCGTACTCGTCGAGGACGATGGCTATGTTCTCGGCCTCCTCCCTCATCTGATGGAAGAGGTCCGAGGTCTTGTGGAACTCGTATGTGAAGAAGGGCTTCCTCATGATCTCGGAGAGGTCCAGCGTGTCCGTATCGCCCTTGTAATAGAACAGGTCGCGGACATTAATGATGCCTACCACATTGTCCTTCGTCTCGCTGAAAACGGGGATCCTGGTGTATTTATTCTCCTCCAGTAGCTCTTTAAGCTCCGGCAGGGTGGTGCCCAGCTCCGCGAAGGTCACGTCTATCCTGGGGACCATTACGTCCTTTACCTGGGAATCGCCGAAATCCACAAGATTCTTTATCATTTCCTTCTCTTCGGATTCGATGATGCCCTCCTCGTGGCTCACGTCGACGACGGTCTTAAGATCGTCTTCCGTCATTGCCGCTGTCTTTTCACCGTCCGTGCGCCTGCCCATAAGGAACATTATGCCGCCCGCCAGCTTTCCGATAAGGAAGATGAGAGGGGTGAGGATTATGGTTATGAGCCATATGGGCCTCGCATAGGCCAGCGACATTTTTACGGCCTTTTCCGACGCCATGGTCTTCGGTATGATCTCACCGAAGATAAGCACCAGCAGGGTAAGTACGCCGGTGGCGATACCGACGGCGGTACTGACGCGAATGCCCGCGCCGCTGTTTCTGGCCAGATCCGAGGCCAGCACCGTAGCCAGCGCCGACGCCGTAAGGTTGGCAATGTTGTTGCCGATAAGTATGGCGCTGAGCAGCTTCTGAGGGTCTTCGGTCAGTTTGTTTGCCAGAGCGGCTCTTTTATTCCCGTCCTCCTCCAGAGTCCGGAGGGTTATGCGGCTGGCCGTCATGAGGGCGGTCTCCGCCGAGGAGAAAAAGGCCGAAAGCAGTATCAGAAATACAAGAATTATAATAAGGGTCACGGAACCCGCATCCAAAATGATATCATCTCCATAAGTGTATTTGCCGTCAGAGGCATAGAGGAATTTTATATTATGCGTGATGCTGTGTCAAATCCAGTACAAACATGTGAATAAAAGGCCGGTTTGTATTATAATTAGGTATCGTTACGGCGAAGGACAGCACGGGGGATATGATGGATCCGGAATACAAAGAAACAGGATCAACTGAATACAGTGAGATAAAGGAAAGTGCCGCCGAGGCCCGTTACAGGGATCTGACGGAGACGCCTGTCAAAAAGCTGATCCTCAGGCTGTCGGTGCCCACCATCATCAGCATGCTGGTGACGGCGCTTTATAACGCCGCGGATACGTTTTTTGTTGGCCGTATCTCCACTGAGGCCACGGCTGCCGTCGGACTGGCATTTTCCGTCATGGCAATAATCCAGGCGCTGGGCTTTTTCTTCGGCCAGGGCTCCGGGAATTACCTTTCCCGCATGCTTGGGGCGAAGAATAAAAAGGAAGCGGAGGAGATGGCCATCACCGGTCTGGTAATGGCGTTTCTGACCGGTATCGCCGTGGCGGCGCTGATCATAATCTTTATCAGGCCTGTGGCGGGCTTCCTGGGAGGATCGGGCACGACACTTGAATATACTGTCAAGTATATGCGCATCATCGCCATGGGCGCGCCCTTCATGATGTCCCAGTTCGTTATAAACAACCAGCTCAGGTATCAGGGCAGCGCCATATATGCCATGTTCGGCCTGCTGGCCGGCGCCATTCTGAACATCGGCCTGGACCCCCTTTTGATCTTCGTTTTCGACATGAAGGTGGAGGGCGCGGCGATCGCGACCGTAGCAGGACAGATCATAAGCTTCTTCGTGCTGCTGATCGGCAGCATGAAGGGCGCCAACATCAGGTTAAGGATGAGCAATCTGCGGATCAACGGCCATTACACGGCTGAGATCATAAACGGCGGCATTCCGGCGCTGTTCCGTCAGGGACTGACGGCCGTGGCAACGGTGCTTTTGAACAGGGCGGCAGGCGTTTACGGCGATGCGGCCATCGCCGGTATGAGCGTCACTACCAGGGTAACGAGCTTTACCATCAGCGCCCTTATCGGTTTCGGCCAGGGCTATCAGCCGGTATGCGCCTTCAACTACGGGGCCGGAAAGAAGGAACGTGTGCGGGAGGGCTATTTCTTCTGCCTTAAATACGGGACTATCTTCCTTGTGATCATGGCTGCCCTATGTATCATATTTGCTCCACAGATAATCGGATTCTTCAGGGACGATCCCGCTGTGATAGAGGTGGGAAAGAGCGCCCTGCGGTGGCAGGCTGCAGCGCTGCCCCTGCTGGCGTGCATCATCATGACAAACATGATGCTGCAGTCAATGGGCAAGGGCCTGAAGGCCTCGATAACGGCTTCCGCCAGGAGCGGGATCTTCTTCATACCGCTGATACTGATACTCCCCGGTGTGCTCGGACTCCCGGGGCTGGAGATGACTCAGGCGGTATCGGACGTCCTGTCCATATCGATATCGATACCTCTGGCGGCGTCGGAGCTGAAAAAGATGAGATCTTGACGGCCGGCAGCATCGGCATGAAGGATACGCCGGAACTGAATTATAAACAGAGATACAAAAGCGGGGACCCGATGAGGATCCCCGCTGCTCTATGTCATATTTTTATTCTACTCTGATCATGCGGTAGCCGATACCTATATGTGTCTGTATATATTGTGGCGATCCCGGAGCGGATTCCAGCTTCTTTCTGAGCCCTACGATGAAAACACGCAGCGATGCGATATCATTGTCCCAGCTCCTTCCCCAGATGCTCTGGGTAATATATGTATGGGTAAGGACCTTCCCTGTGTTTTTTGCCAGCAGGCAGAGAAGGTTATATTCGATGGGCGTCAGCTTCAGCTCCTCGTCGTCAAGATAGGCGCATCCTGCAGGATAGTCGATCTTCAGCTTTCCGTTTATATAAACGGGGCTGTCAGGGTCTCTTCCGGTCATAAGGGACAGACGCCTTACCGTTACACGCAGCCTCGCGAGAAGCTCTTCCACGGAAAAGGGCTTCGTCAGATAATCGTCTGCTCCGGCATCCAGGGCTTCGATCTTATCCGCATCGTCGCTTCTGGCGCTGATCACTATGATCGGCATGTTTGACCAGCTGCGGATCTGACGGATGACGTCGACCCCGTCTATATCAGGCAGGCCCAGATCGAGAAATACCACGTCGGGATTGTGGGATGATGCCATCATTACCGCCTCCGACCCGTTTGCGGCCGTAAGGTACTTATAATCGTGGGTCTTAAGCGTGGTGATCATCAGATTTCTTACCGGGGTGTCGTCTTCAACCACAAGAACAACAGGTTTATTCATTTATTTCCACCTCTTCGACTGGAAGCGAGAACGTGAAGCAGCAGCCGGAGGGCTGATTGTCCGTCAGCGTTATCGTTCCGTTATGAGCTTCGATTATGGATCTGCACAGGGCAAGACCGAGGCCCAGGCCCCTTCGCGCGTCGGCAGTTACGTTGTTGCCCGTGTAGAACATTTCAAAAATATGGGGTTTGACATCATCGGGGATGCCTGGACCGTTGTCGCATACGCTGACATATGCCGTATTCCCGTCCTTTATGCTTGTAATACATATCTCCGAACCGTCCGGTGTGTTCTTCACCGCATTGTTTATGAGGTTTATGATGACCTGCACTATCAGCCGGCTGTCCATCTTTACCAGGATAAGCTCATCGCTTCCTGCTACCTTTATGGTGTGCCGTTCCGCGTTCCTGTCTATATGCTTAAGGGCTTCTTCCACCGCATCATTTAAAAGGTCTGCGGACAGGTGGAGCTCCATCTGTCCGTTTTCGATTCGGGAGATGGACAGCAGGTTTTCAACCAGGTCTATAAGCCATTCGGAATCATCATATATGTCGTTGAATATCTGCCTGAGCGTCGCATCGTCAAGCTGGCTGTAGTGGGACAGAAGATTGCTGGCATTGCCGGATATGGATGTAAGGGGCGTCCTTATATCATGAGATATGGATCTTAGGAGATTGGATCTGAGCTGCTCATTTCGTGCTATGATCGCAGCCTTTTCCTTTTCCTCGGCGTTTT
>JAFRYJ010000255.1 GCA_017437705.1 Lachnospiraceae bacterium | reverse complement strand
GCGCTAAAGCGCAATCATGCGCACGCCGTCCATAAGTAAATGCCGCTTTCAGCGGCGCCGGGCGGAACCGGCAGGCCGGTTCCGATAAACGGGCGCTTTTAATAACAAAAGGTTCCTACAAATTACCGATCAACGATCATTTACCCACGGAGAGGCAGCGGATGAAGATCTTACTTACAGCCGTAAATGCAAAGTACATACATATGAATCCGGCGGTCCGCATCCTTAAGGCGTATGCTGATGAATACGGCAGCATCACGGAGATCGCTGAGTACACCGTAAACATGGAGTACGACATCATCCTCCGGGATATCTGCCGCCGGAAGCCCGGCGTCATTGCCTTTTCCTGCTATATCTGGAACATATCGTTTGTCAGAAAACTGGCGGAGGACGTGAAGATCGTCCTGCCGGGAACGGACATATGGCTGGGTGGGCCGGAGGTCAGCTTCGATGCTGAAAAAAGGCTGGAAGAGACGGCCTGCCTGAAGGGTGTCATCAGGGGCGAGGGGGAGATCCCTTTCAAAGAGCTCTGCGCGCATTATGCAGAAGGAAAAGAGATTTCCGAAGTGCCCGGCATCACTTACAGGAGCGGGAACAGCATAATAACTAATCCCGACGCCCCCCAAATACCCCTGGACGACGTGCCCTTCATCTACGGCGATATGACGGAATACGCGGACAGGCTTGTCTATTACGAGACGTCACGGGGCTGCCCTTTCAGCTGCAGCTACTGCCTGTCGTCCCGGGACAGGCCCGTCAGGTTCAGGAGCATGGAGCTTTTAGAAAAGGAGCTGCAGGTCTTTCTGGACGCGGGGGTAAGGACCGTGAAATTCACGGACAGGACCTTCAATATAGATCATGATCATGCACAGAGCATTTGGCGGTTCATAAAGGAGCACGACAACGGGAAAACGGTATTCCATTTCGAGATCGGCGCGGACCTTCTGAACGATGATGAGATAAAGCTCCTTTCCTCCATGAGGCCCGGCCTTGTCCAGCTGGAGATCGGCGTGCAGAGCACGAATCCGGAGACACTTAATGCGGTGAACAGAAAGCACGGCCTGAACCGGATACTGAAGGCGTCGGAAGCTTTAAGGAAGAACGGAAACATGCACATCCATCTGGACCTTATCGCGGGGCTGCCCTACGAGGATCTCGAGAGCTTCAAAAGATCCTTCGATCAGGTGATCGCCCTCCGGCCCCACGACATGCAGCTGGGATTCCTCAAGCTTTTAAAGGGCTGCGAGCTTTCGGAAAGAGCGGAGGAGTACGGCCTTACCGCATCAAAGGAGCCGCCCTACGAGGTGCGGAGGACGCCCTGGCTCTCGCCGGAGGACATCTTCGAGCTCAAGGATGTCGAGGAGATGTGCGGTGTCTATTACAACAGCGGCAGATTCAGGAATACGGTGGAAAGGCTTGCGGAGACCGCAGGAAGCCATTACCGCGTGTTTAAAGAATTGGCCGATCTGTATAAAAAGAAGGGCTGGGCAGGAAGGCCCCACACCCATTTAAACAGGGCGGAGAACCTGGCCCGGCTTACGGACGCGGAAGAGATAAAAGAGCTTATACTGTACGACCTGTATCTCAACGAGAACCTGAAAAAGCGCCCCTCCTGGGCGCAGGATCAGCGCAGCGATGCAGCGCTGAAGGCTCTTTACAGTAAATACAAAACGCCGGGAAAGGACATTCACATCGAGCGCTTCGGCTTCGACGTGAAAGCATATTCCGAAAACGGCAGACTTGTCAAAAAAGAAAACTATCTTGTGTTTGATTACGGAAAGAGAGACATCATCACCAATGATGCGGAGGTAACATATGGCGCTTTCGAAGAAGCAGAGAGTGACTGAGGTCCTTAAAAGACTTGATGAACAATACGGAACGGGACAGATAATCTACCTTAAGAGCCAGAGCGTATGGCAGCTGCTGGTGGCGGTGATGCTCAGCGCCCAGTGCACCGACGACCGGGTAAACATGACAACGCCGGCGTTGTTCGCCAAATACCCGACCGTGCAGGACATGGCTGATGCCGACATAAAGGACGTGGAGGAGCTGATCCACAGCGTGGGCCTTTACAGAAGCAAGGCGGCCAACATCGTCGCGGCCAGCCGGAAGATCGTCGATGAATTCGGCGGCGAGGTGCCCAGGACACTGGAGGAGCTCACATCACTGCCGGGAGTGGGGAGAAAAACTGCCAACGTCATAAGGGGCAACGTATTCGACGATCCCTCGATCGTGGTGGACACCCATGTAAACCGCATCTCGGGAAAGCTGGGCTTTACAAAGAACAACGAGCCCGAGAAGGTGGAGCAGGACCTGATGAAGGTGCTGCCGAAGGATCACTGGATCCGCTACAACATGCAGATCATCACCCTGGGCAGGACCATTTGTACGGCCAGGAGTCCCAGATGTACGGACTGCTTTTTAAGCGATGTATGCCCGGCGGCGGCTGCAGGGAAGGAAAGTACCGGCAAAAGGCGCCGTCAAATAGAAAATAAGAAGTGAAATTGTTTTTATTTGTTTCCGAAATATTGAATATGTGAAGAAAATAATGTAAAATTATGACTTTAGCAGCGTGAATTATTCAATGTCATTTTTATATATAAAAAGCATGAAAAAACTATTTGCCGGCGTGCTGGCACTCATACTCATCTTAATACCTGCGGAAGCGGCACTGGCGGACGGGACCATACCCGACGGCGTCACCATCGGCGGCAAAGATCTGTCCGGATCCGACGAAAAGGGCGCAAGGCAGATCCTCTCCGATTATCTCGACGAGATAAAGCAGAGCGAGATCTCTCTTACTATCGGCGACGAGGTGAAGGCGACCTTCATGCTGGAGGAAGCCGGCATCGAGCTCAACGAAGACGATCTTATCGCGAAGGCCATGGACGTGGGCTATTCGGGCAACGTACTGGAAAGGTACATGGAGCTCCGTGAAGCTGCCGACAAGGGGCTGGAGCTGAAGCCCGAGTTCACCTACGACAAGGCGAAGCTGGAGGAGGTCGTAACAAAGAGGATAGAAGCCCTCAACTGCGAGCCGGAGAAGGCTGCCATCGAGATCGTGGACGACAAGCCCGTTGTAAAGCTTTCAAGAGACGGCATCAAGGTGGACACAAAGGCCACGCTGAAGGCGCTTGAAGAAAAGCTTTCAGATCCCGAGAATGCGGCGGGCATCAGCGTTCCCATCACCGCGGAGATCACGAAGGCGGAGGATTCGGACATCGACTATGCGTCCATCCAGGACTGCCTCGGATCATACACCACGGTCATGGGCTACTACATGGAAAACAGGGTGAAGAACATCATCAATGCCGCGGGAAAGATCAACGGCGTTGTGGTCAAGCCCGGCGAGACCTTCGCCATCAACGGCTATCTGGAGCCCTACACCTACGACAACGGCTATGTTGAGGCAACGGGCTACTCAAACGGAAGAGTCGTTCCGGCCATGGGCGGCGGCGTATGCCAGCTGGCGACCACAACATACAACGCGGCCCTCAACGCGGAGATGGAGATAGTGGAGAGGCATCCCCACATCATGACCGTAAGCTACGTTCCCTTAAGCTTTGATGCATCCATCTACGAAGGCTCCGACAATTTCAAATTCACAAACAACACGGATTATCCGATCTATATTTACACCCACTGTTCAGACGACCTGAAGCTGACCGTAGCCATCTTCGGCAAGGAGACCAGGCCGGCGAACAGGACCATCGAATTCGCAAGCTCGACGGAAGCCACCATCAATCCCCCTGCGGATGTGGTAACGGTGGATCCCTCAAAGCCCGCGGGCTACAGGGAGGTCACCCAGGGAGCCCATATAGGGTATCAGTGCT
>JAFRYJ010000254.1 GCA_017437705.1 Lachnospiraceae bacterium | reverse complement strand
TCTGTATAGAACGAGGGAAAATATGCACAATAATGTATATTTTATAACCATTATGGCCGAGTGATGCTTTTTGCTGCATAACAAATGCATAAACTCCAGCCCTGCGTACCGGAAGGGCGCATGATGCATCATTACAGGTGGCAAAGAGACCGGGATTGTCTTACAATAAGATGCGGAAGATAAAACAAATTAAAGCGATGCCTGTGGGATAATTCCTGTCAGGAAAACTAAGATCCCATAAATAAAAGATAAACGGAGGAGCATTATGGCAAATTATATCGAGTGTCCGAACTGCAAACAGAAGGTGCCGGCAGGAGACAGCTTCTGCAACTACTGCGGCGTTAAGCTTCCTGAAGGACCGGTCATGTCAGACGATCCCGCGCCTTCAGAAGGGGTCATCAAAAGGTGCCGGAACGGCCATGAGTTTAACGATCCCGAACTGGATTTCTGCCCCATCTGCGGATTTCCGCTGGAAACGGTGGGAGGAGGACCTGTACCGGAAGTTCCCGAGGACGGATCATGGATCTGCTCCTGCGGCCATGTAAATTATCCGGATTCCCTGTTCTGCATGGAATGCGGTACGCCCCGAGACAGTGTGGGGACATCGCCGGCAGGACCCGCAGAAGACGGGTCGTGGATCTGTTCATGCGGCCATAAGAACCTTCCCGAAGCACTGTTCTGCATGGAGTGCGGTACACCCAGGCCAGTAACGGAGACGCCGGCCCCCGTTATCGAAGAACCGGTCTACGGATCCGAAACTGTTAAGAAAGCCAAAGCCTATGCGGAAGCCAAGGCGGACGATCTTAAGGATCTGGGCTTCTACGAGCCTTCGGCCGACGACCTTGCAAAGAAATAAGCCTGAACCGGTCTGATATGACAGGCAGCGGACATATATATTATCAGCAGTATAGAAAGGATACCTGCAAAAATGAACGAAAACGGACAGTTTGGAGAGTACAATATCGACATTTGTCTCTGTATAGATAAAACGGGAAGCATGACGCCCATCATCGATACGGTAAAGCAGAATGCGCTGAACCTCTACGGCGACATTACAAACTCCCTTGAAGCAAAGGGCAAGCATATCAACAGATTCCGCATAAGGGTCATCTGCTTCGGCGATTACAAGGCCGACGAGGTACCGATGCTTCTGTCGCCCTTCCTTACGCTCCCCGATGATGAGCAGAAATTTAAGGACTGGGTAAATGCCATTCAGGCGGACGGCGGCGGGGATTTCCCCGAGGACGGCCTCGAGGCGCTGGCATACGCCATGCGTTCGGACTGGTGCAAGGATGGATGGAAGAAGAGGCACATCATCGCCCTCTTTACGGATGCGCCGGCTCATGAGCTGGGCTTCTGCAAAAGTTCGCCCAAGTATCCGAAGACCGGAATGCCGGAAAACTTCGGAGAGCTTTCCGAGATGTGGGGCGACGAGGACGATCCAGGCGAGATGGATTATCAAGCCAAGAGGCTCCTTCTGTTCGCACCGGATACATCATTCTGGAATACCATCTCAAGGTGCTGGGAGAATACGGTAATTCGTACGGCAAAAGAGGCGACGGGTCTTCAGGATATTACTTATCAGGTAATGCTGGATACCATCGTTAACAGCGTAAGCTGACGACCGGGAGAGGAATATGAAGCTGGATCATTTTGCCGGGGTCTGCTACAAACCCCTGGGGGATAAGGGCGAGGATGCTTTCGCATATGACCTGAGCCGCAGTGATGTCAACGCACTGGCGGTCTTCGACGGATGCGGAGGCGCCGGCGCCTGGAAGTATCCCGAATTTAAAAATGCCACCGGTGCTTTTGTCGCCGCACAGAAAATGTCCGAAAGCTTTTCGGACTGGGCAGCGGAGCTTAAGCCCGAAGACATCCGCAACAGGGAACACCTTGAGACCGAGTTTTATGGCATCACGCTTAAGACGCTGCAGGCGCTGAAGCGCTCCTGCGCGCCCATGGGCGTCGCCGGTTCTCTTGTAAAGTCGTTTCCGTGCACTGTTTCGGCGGCATTTGTAACGCCCGATGCGGAGGATTCCGCCATACTTACGATACTTAACGCGGGGGATTCCCGTGTTTATATACTTGTTCCCGAAAGAGGGCTTATCCAGATAACCAAGGACGACTCCAGAGGCGGACCTGATCCGCTGGAGAGCCTTCGCGACAACGCGCCGATATCGAACCTGCTGAACGCTGACAAGCCTTTCAAGATAAGGACCCGGCAGATCCGCATATATATGCCCTGCGCGGTCATCTGTGCAACGGACGGGGTGTTCGGTTATGTGCGCTCTCCCATGGACTTTGAATACCTGCTGCTGAAAGCCGTAGATGATGCCGGCACGGCCGCCGAACTGGAGGAAAAACTGGAAGATACGGTGAAGAAGATCACCGGTGATGACAGCACCTGCCTCATGGCCTTTTACGGATGGGGAAGCTGGGATGACATCAAAAAGAGCCTGAAGGGCAGGCTTGATGAGGTCTCCGGGATGGTCCGCGAGATGGACCGTGACTGGGATTCGGGAAACGGGGAAGGGACCGTCCGCCGGATCTGGGATGAGTATAAAAAAACCACTGTTTATGATGAGCTTAAGACTAATTAGCAATGGATGAACTGGGAAATATCGGTCTTTACAAACAAATAACGCCTTTTACTAACCTGAATGCCGGTTCAGCCGAATGGTGCCGTGCGGAAAAGGGCGGCAGGGATTACTTTATAAAGAAATTCCAGAGTCCGGTGTATCCGTCGGAAGAGCTGGGACTTCCGGAAAAGAAGTTCAAGACCCGTATGGCAAGGTACCATGCATCGGAAACGTCGAGAAAAAGCATTTACAGGGCCTTGAGGGAGAACAACCGATCAGGCGCCCTTGTGGTGCCTTACGAGGTAATAAGCTACCAGTACCACCTCTGCGCGGTGTCGGATTTTGTTACCGGAAATCTTCTGCCGGAGCAGATCTGCAGGCTGTCGGAGTGGCAGCGCATCGTTTTGATGCGGACGCTGACCCTCGCCTTAACTGACGTTCACCGCGCCGGGATCGTACACAGCGATATGAAGCCGGAAAATGTGGTCATCACGCAGAATCCGGAAACAGGAAGCTGCATTCTGAAGCTCATAGATTTCGACGGCAGCTTCCCGGTATCGGAACCGCCCAAAAACATCACCTGCGACCCCACCTATCTGGCGCCCGAGGCATATGCAAAGGAAAACGATCCGTCCGTTGCGATAGGCGAAAGGATCGATGATTTTGCCACGGGCATCATTTTCCACTATTTCTGGACATGCAGGCTGCCCGAAAAAGAGCAGGGATATACCATCGGGCAGTGTGTGCTGGAGGACAGGCCGGTGGTCATCGACCCTTATATGCCCGCGAAGCTGAAGACGGTCATCTCGGGGCTTCTGGAGAAGGATCCGGGAAAGCGCATGAGCATCAGTACGGCATATTACGAGCTGGGAAAGCTGCTGGAGGATCACCCGGTGGAGATCGTAAATCTTCAGCCGGCGCCGGTGGTCGAATGGAGAGACGATATACAGCTAGACGACGTTTTTGACACCGGCAGGCCTGCGGGGAAAAAAGCAGGCTGTCTGGCAGCGGTGCTGGGGATCGCAGCATTGTGCATTGCGATCCTGGTACCCATTTTCCTGTGATGATGTCAATGGGGTCGTAAAACAGACCGGAGGAAAAACATGTTTTGTAAATATTGCGGAGAACCCTTAAACGGAAACGTCTGCACGAAATGCGGAAAAGAGAATAAGCTGACAGGGCGGAGCAGGGAGCTGGAT
>JAFRYJ010000253.1 GCA_017437705.1 Lachnospiraceae bacterium | reverse complement strand
TTATAAGCATGGCACTTGTCAGCTGCGCACATCTCCCGGACCTCTTCCCGGAATTCCAGCGCGCCCATATTCACGTCCACGCAGAATTCAAAGCCGGTCTCTTTTGCCAGTTCCTTCAGTTCGGTGATCGTCATACATTACCCTCCTGTATGCGGCGGTACGGCCACGAACCCCCCTTCACCGCAGATTACGCGGCCTGAAGCCGGTTACGACAAGCCTGTTCCGAGCGCTTTCCCGCCTGTATTACTGTCCGGGACCTTCTCTCCGGCCCGGAAAAAGGCCGCCACAAATGTGGCGGCCGCAAGAAGCTTTTCTGATTGCTTACGCAACGATTTCCTTTGCTCTCTGAGCGCAGGAGCCTGCATCCTCAGTATAAGCATCTGCCTTCACTTCATCAGCCAGTTCCTGCGTAACAGGAGCGCCGCCGATCATAACTTTGAAGTTTGCTCTCTGGGGAAGCTCATTCAGAGCAGCAACGGTCTCTCTAAGAGCGCCAAGTGTAGTGGTAAGCAGCGCGGAGCAGCAGACAATCTTGGTGTCCGGATTCGCCTTAACGGTGTCGATGAACTTCGCAACGGGAGTATCAACGCCAAGGTCGATTACTTCGAAGCCGGCGGACTCGAGCATCATGGCAACCAGGTTCTTGCCGATATCATGCATATCGCCTGCAACGGTGCCGATGATAACCTTGCCCAGAGCACCGGTTGCGCCGGATGCAAGATGCGGCTTCAGGATCTCAACGCCCTTCTTCATTGCTCTTGCAGCTACGAGCATCTCAGGAACGAAAACTTCGCCGTTCTTGAACTTCTCGCCGACAACGTCCATCGCCTTGATCATGCCTTCATTCAGAATCGCTGCGGGATCGCAACCTGCGTCCAAAGCGGCCTGAACGGCATCACCGATCTTCTTTGCGCTGCCCTTAACTGTTAAATCATAAACTTCCTGAATTCCTGCCATCACTTTTCCCTCCTGTGATAAAAATTATTTCGTTGGCCCGAAAATCCCTTCTCTGTAAGCAGAGATGTATTCCATGCAATAGTCATCAAGTCCCAGCAACGCTTCCGTAGCGTAGATGACGCCCATCATATCGTTGTTGGTCGGATCGAGAATTGCACTGTCAAGTCCCGCGTTCATCGCGAGAACTGTGAACCCAAGGTTAACCATCTTCCTGACGGGAAGATTGAAAGAAATGTTGCTGATCGCCGCTACGATATGAATGTCTTCATATCTCTCCCGGATGGTGCTGATGACCGTGGTGTTGGTCTCAATACCATTCTCGGAGGTGCAAAGCATCTCAACCAGCGGGTCGATGTAGAGTCTATCCGGCGTAATGCCGAATTCCTCAGCCCTCGCCATGATCTTGTCGAATACCTTAAGCCTGTCGTCCGCAGTCTTCGGGATTCCGGTATCATCAGAAAGAAGCGCGATAACACCCCACTTCGTATTCGCGATGACGGGGAAGATCACGTCGATCTTGTCGCCCTCTCCGGAAACAGAATTGATGAGACCGGGTTTCTTAACGTAAGGAAGAACCTCTGCAAGAACCGCAGCATTCGGGCTGTCCAGGCAGATCGGCAGATCTGTTGCTTCCTGGATGCAGTCGATCATCCACTTCAAGGTCTCAGCCTCGACGGAGGGATCTACTGAAGCGCAGCAGTCGATGTAGGTTGCGCCGCAGTCAGCCTGCTTCTTTGCTCTCTTCTTGATAAACTCGCTGTCCCTGGCTGCGATCGCCTTGGCTACGATCGGAATGGACCCGTTTATCTTCTCTCCGATAATAATCATAAAATTGGCTCCTGTTTCTTGTATTGTATCAACAAAGCAGTTTACTTTGAATACTGTGTTAAGTATAATCTAATTAGGCTGTTATTTCAATAACTTGTGTTGCTCTTGCATCATATTCCAGAGGGAGGTTAATTATGCTTACAGCAAGACAAAACCTGGCGGAATGCCTGAAGAAGGATGGCCATCCGGATCGTTTTGTAAATCAGTATGAGCCCTTCGTGCTTCTCAGCACACCTCATGCGCTCCATGAGACAAACCCCGTTAAGGGTGGGCCTGATGTTGTCAATTCATGGGGTGTTACAAGATCTTTCCCGGCCAACGTACCCGGCGCGTTCCCCGTCCATACTCCTGACAAGGTAGTTATCAAGGACATCGAGGAGTGGCAGAAGTATGTAAAGGCCCCGACACTGGATTTCCCCGAGTCTGAGTGGGAGATGTTCCAGGCCAAGTACGAGGCGGTCGACAGGACCAAATCTTACGCGACACTGATGGTAGCGCCCGGCCTCTTCGAGCAGACCCATCACCTTCAGGGTATCGACAACGCCCTGATCAACTACATGCTCTATCCGGACGAGATGCATGACCTTCTGAAGTATCTGACGGATTATGAGCTCAGGCTCGCTGAGCTGACCTGCGAGAAGCTTCATCCGGATGCAGTCTTCCATCATGACGACTGGGGCAGTGAGACCAACTCCTTCTTCCGTCCCGAGATGTTCGAAGAGTTCTTCCTGGAGCCCTATCAGCAGATCTACGGCTACTACAAGTCCCACGGCTGCGAGCTGGCCATCCACCACTCCGACGCCTACGGCGCCAATATCGTA
>JAFRYJ010000252.1 GCA_017437705.1 Lachnospiraceae bacterium | reverse complement strand
GGAGGTCTTTTAATAAACGGTCATCGTTTATCTTCATAAAGCTCGATAAGGACATCATCCTTCATGATGAACGTGATGTGTACGCCCTCCTTCCGGAACAGCGGACCGATGATAACTCTGTCCGCGTCCCTGATATAGGGTTCTGCGTCATCGACTGTAAATGCGACATGGGGTACCTTCTGCAGTATATCGGGGAACTGCGTCTCCTCTTCGAATTTAAGATATTCGACCACGTAATCGTGGGCGTTCACATCCTCGCTTACCCAGAATTTTCCCCACTCGTTGAACATCATATTGGGCTTCTTATGAAGCACCGGGATCCCTATGTGTCTGTATTCAGCCGACATGATGATCTCCTCCTGTTGTAATGTTTATCAGCCTTTATCCTCGTAAAGCTCGATAAGGGCATCATCCTTGATGATGAAAGCAAGACGAACGGTATCGCTTAATACTTCGGGTCCGAAAACTACCTGATCTGCATCTGCGATATAGGGATCTGCGTCGTCTACCTTATAAGCTACATGCCACTGCTTTGAAAGGATGTCGGGGAACCTTGTGCCTTCCATGAATTTAAGATACTCGATCTTGTAATCGTACTCATCAACGCTTTCGTTTACCCAAAACTGTCCCCATTCATTCCAAACCATGTTGGGCTTCTTTGTCATTACGGGAATACCGATATGCATATATTCAGCTGCCATAGTTAAATCTCCTTCTTAATTGCTTTTTGAACACCTGCCGGGAAGCTGAGCCCCCCGGCAGGATGATCCATACTAAGTTGATGCCGATCCGATCAGCATTTACTTAAATCATTTCTTTGTGGTCTTTCTTGTGCGCTTCTTGGGTGCTGTGCTGTCCTGATAGAACTCGAAAGCTTCCTTGCCGGTAAATCCTTCATGAACTACCTTGCGGATAGCCTGCATCATCTGGATGGGATATTCGCTCTGGAATACGTTCCTGCCCATGTCTACGCCGCAGGCGCCTGCTGCGATAGCTCTGTAAGCCATCTCAAGAGCCTGATCCTCGGGCAGCTTCTTGCCGCCGGCGATAACTATGGGAACGGGGCAAGCAGCAACTACTTCATCGAAGCCTTCCTCGGTGTAGTATGTCTTAACGAAGCTTGCACCGAGCTCAGCCAGCATACGTGATGCAAGGCCGAAATACTTGGGTGTACGTGCCATTTCCTTGCCTACAGCGGTTACGCCGAGGATGGGGATGCCGTATCTTGCACCTGCGTCAGCAGCACGGCAGAGGGTCTCAAGTGAATCTCTCTCGCCTGCTCCGCCTACGAAGCACTGAATTGCGATTGCGGATACGTTGAGCCTGATGCAGTCCTCGATATCAAGGCCGAAGCCCGAGCCTGTGCTCATGTCATCGAAAAGAACTGATGTGTCGTGCGTACCGCGGATGCAGACAGCCTTGTTGTGGGTGGGAGAAATGTTTGTCCTGAGGGCGCCTCTTGTGCACATAAGCACGTCTGCAAGTTCTGCCAGGGGCTCGATCGTAACATCCATTCTTTCAAGACCGGCTGTGGGGCCCATCATGTAGCCATGGTCAAAAGCGAGCATAACGGTGTGGCCTGACTTGGGATCGAAGATACGGCTGAGACGGTTCTTCATACCCCAGTCTGTATTTCCAAGACCCTTTGCATGGAAGCCGGTGTCGAAGGGAGGCACATCAAGATAGTAATTATGCGCTTTCTTGTTTCCTACTGCATCTGCCATTATTATCACTCCTTAAAGAATACGGGTGTATGAACGGGTGTGTTCCAAAGAGCTTCGATCTCGTCATCCCACTTAGCGATGTTAAGCTGGAATCCGCCTGCTTCCTGAACGGTAAGAACTTCGCCAACGATGTTGCCGACTACCTTAACGCCCATAGCCTCGAGATACTCAACTGCTTCCTTGTAAAGGATGTACATTTCCATAAGTGTTGTAGCGCCGCAGCCGTTGATCATAACGAATGCCTTGTCGCCTGCTGCAAGGCCGATGTCGTCTACAAGCACCTTAGCTACTGTAGCGATGGTGTCCTTAGCTGACATCATGGGAACTCTTGTTCCGCCGCCTTCACCGTGCTGGCCTGCACCGATCTCCATGTCGTCTGACTCGCCGAGGTCGCCGAAGGACATATCGTTCTGAGGATGTGTTGCATCTGAAACCTTTACTGTGATGGAGCCCATGTTGTCTGCATATCTCTGAGCGATCTCTGCAACTTCGTCAAGAGTCTTTCCTGCTGCAGCTGCAGCTGCTGCGATATGATACATGGGAACTGCGCCTGCAAGGCCTCTCTTGTTGTCTTCGCCGTTGGGATCGAATCTTACTTCTTCGTCTGTGATAACCTGACGAACGTTCATGCCGGCTTTCTTAGCGAGCATCATAGCCTGCTTGCCTGCCAGCTGGTCGCCTGCATAGTTAAGCGTAAGAAGAAGAACGCCTTTGCCCTTGTCTGCCTTCTGCATAGCTTCGAATACGAGCTGTCCTGAAGGTGATGCGAAGATATCGCCGCAAACAGAGATATCAAGTGAGCCTTTTCCTACATAGCCCTGAAGTGCGGGCTCATGGCCTGTTCCGCCGTAAGTAACAACTGTTACACGGTCTGCATTCTCAAGATCCTTGCTGATTACCATATGGCCCCCAACGATTACTGTATCGCTGCAGGCAAGACCCATACCGATAAGCTCTTCATCTGTTACGATTGCGGGATCATTGATGAACTTTTTCATTTTACCCATTATTATATTCCTCCTTAAGAATGTTTATAATTTTTCCCTTTACTTTTATACAGGGATAAATTCCGTTTGTGATGCCGATCCGGTGAGGATCGTTAAATTATTCTGCAAGGCCCTTGAAGAATGTAGCCATTGAAAGCGCGCCGGCGTCGGGCGTTCCGATGGTCTTGTCTCCGTAATATTTGGCTCTGCCGAATTTTGAAACAACGTTCTTTGTATCCTCTGCACCTTTAAGGGCAGCAGAGGCAGCGGCTGAGAACAGCTCTGCGATGGAGTCTCCATCGAATGCTGCGATTGCGTCTGATGCGGGGATAACGGCGTCCATCATGGTCTTGTCGCCGACCTTTGCACCTGACATGAAGTCGAGCATTTCGTATCCTGATGCGAATATAGCCTTGATATCGTCGATGGTTATTTCGTCGGAATCGGGTGCTCCGTCAACCATACCGGCCAGGAAGCTGTTCCACAGAGGGATCGCTGATCCTCCGCCGAGAAGGCCTACTGCGTCGGCACACTTATTGATAAGCTCCTTAACCGTGCCTTCGGGATCCTTCATAACTTCCTCGATGGCATTTGCGACCTTTGCCATGGTGAGACCGTGATCCGCATCTCCGAAATGGGCATCGATCTCGTTAAGCTCTGTCTCGATGGCTTTTACCTCTTCACAGGCTTTTACAAAACGTTCCGCGAGTTCCTGTTTGGTCAAAATTTTCACCTCCATTTAAAATTTGACATTTGTCAAATTTATACTTTACATACTTACTTAATATATAACATTTGTCAGCGCAGGTGTCAATGTGATTTTGCACCCGGGCAACAAATAATACATTCTTAACGGGCTTTTTCCCCGTGTTTCGATCCTCCTAAATGGACAGCGCGGAGACGATGGCTTCTGCAAGCCCGAAGGGTATATAGAGGGTGTTGATGACACCCAGCCTGAGGGCTCCTATAACTGCTTCGGGACGGACCTGTCTTGAGCAGAGGGCGATGAGCTCGGTGTGATTTAAATGATTCATCGAAGCCTGGGTCACGGTGTCTTCGTTGGCCTTTATGATGTTGCCTCCGATGTCGAAATAATAGGCGAGCACACGGCCCACGGCGTGCTGTTCCATAAGCCTGTTTCCATATATGGATTTAACGCCTGTATCCGGGTAGGTGGGGTAATTGGAGATAGAGACAATGGCCTGATCCATGCCCGCCCAGGCACTGTCTATGGATATGTAGGGCTCAGACCGGCGGGTGCTCTCAAACTCGTCCTCCGTCTCCAGAAGGGCGGGGATATAAAGAAAGGT
>JAFRYJ010000016.1 GCA_017437705.1 Lachnospiraceae bacterium | reverse complement strand
TAGGTCCACATGATGCCCTGCTCCACGCGCCGCCTCTTGCCCAGCTTCGTCTCGGTCTCGTGTCCCACGAACTTGACAAGGATGCAGGCAAGGCCCGCGCGGTTTGCGCACAGCATGTCGGTAAACACCTGGTCGCCGATAACGACGACCTTGTTTTTAGGCATGCCCAGCATTTTTACGGCCCTGTAGCAGGCCCTGGGATCGGGCTTTCCCGCCTCGTGGATATACAGCGCATCGATATTCTTAAGGAAGCGCTGTATCCTTTTCTCGCTGTTGTTTGACAGCATCAGCGATCTGAAACCCATGGCGTTCAGCTTTTCAAAAAGCTCGTCCACCTTGTCGGTGGAATTGGCGCCGTGAGGCACCAGCGTGTTGTCTATGTCGAAGATCAGTCCTCTGTAGCCTTTATCGTACAGAGCCTGAAAATCTATATCGAAGACAGAGTCTTTATATTCGTACGGATAAAATTCCTTAAGCATCCGTTCCTCCCGAAATATGCGCCGTGCGTACGCCGCACGTTCCCATAAAATTCCAAGATATATTATATCAATTGCAGAGTATAAGCGCAAATCAAACTGGATGATGCGCATCCGGCGGCCGCGCCTCTCCGGGCGTAAATTTCTTCAAATATGATGCATCTGTTAATTGCAGATTTGGCCCTCTGCATTTATAATACTTAATGTATTTTTTAAGGTTTTATGAGAGGAATACCCATGAATAAGCATCCCGAGCTTGTAGTTATGCTCACATATAATGACCATACAGTTTTAAACGCCAGAGAGCTCTTTGAAAAATGCCGCGATTCCAAAGCAAAATTCTGGGGCTTCAAGGAAGACCCTCTGCCCCTTCCCGAGATGCGCGAGCTTTTCGCCATGATGAAGGACTGCGGCAAGACCACCTCCCTCGAGGTGGTGGCCTACACCGAAGAAGAGTGCGTCGACGGCGCAAAGATGGCCGTTGAATGCGGCTGCGACCTCCTTATGGGCACGATGTATTTCGATTCCGTAAGGGACATCTGCAAGGACAACGGCCTTAAATACATGCCCTTCGTGGGTGATGTATACGAGCGCCCTTCGATCCTGGGCGGCACCGTTGAGGGCATGATAGAGGAAGCCCTTCAGTGCCTCGACAAAGGTGTTGACGGCATCGACCTTCTGGGCTACCGCTTCACAGGCGACGCCTTCGACCTGAACAAACGCTTCGTGGCTGCTGTTCCCGCTCCCGTATGCATAGCCGGCAGCGTCAATTCCTATCAGCGTCTCGACGAGCTGAAGGAGGCTGGTCCCTGGTCCTTTACCATCGGCGGCGCTTTCTTCGACAAATGCTTCGGCGAGGATTTCAAGGAGCAGATAGATACAGTCTGCGAGTATATGGAGCATTAAAATCAAGACAGTTAAAGCCGGTGCATAACGCACCGGCTTTTTGTATTTCTCTCAGGTTATTGCGGACGCAGCTTTACGCGTCCTTTATCAGATCCGCGGTCTCCGCCTTTGCCGCCTTCAGGAAATCATCGGGCTTTAAAACGATCTGGCTGCCCACCCGGCCGCCGCTGACGTAGATCTTTTCATGGTCTTTGGCGCTCTCCTGAATGTGCGTCTTAAAAGCCTTTTTCATGCCGATGGCGGTGCAGCCGCCCCGCACGTAACCCGTAAGACCAAAGAGGTCCTTCATGTGGATCATCTGGACGGACTTGACTCCCGCCGCCCTGGCGCATTTCTTCAGGTCCAGCTCCTTATCCACCGGTATTACAAACACATAATGCTCCTTGTCCGAGCCTTCCGTCACCAGCGTCTTGAACACCCTGTCGTAGGGCAGGCCCAGCTTGTCTGCCACATCACAACCGTCCGTAAATTCGTCGCATTCATATTCCTGATGCTCAAAGGGTATCTTCATCCTCTCCAGGATCCTCATTGCATTGGTCTTAGCTTCTTTTTTGGCCATATCTCCGTCCTTCCTTCTATGCCTCAGCATATTTCCGCAGGCCGTCACATCTGATGCTTAACTATCTCGTACTCATTGTCAAATCTGAAATAGGGGCACTCCCTGCTGCCCTGCTCCAGGAGCCGGGCGTACTCGTCCTCGTCCATGTTTACGGAGCAGAAATACTCTTCCTCTTCATCATCATATTCGTAAAATGAACACTCTTCGCAGTTCATATGTCTTCCTCTTCAATTTCTTCATCTTCGTCAATGACCGACGTATCCAGCACCTTTTTCATGATGCATACCGACGCCCATAAGCACAGTATAAAGCATACGGCCAGCACTATGATCCCGGCGGTATTGCCGGCGAGCAGGCCTGTGATGCCGCTTGCGGCAGGCGCAGCTGCCATAAGCATCGACGCCTTGCCCAGCTGCCGGGCGTAATTCCTTTCGTCCTCGTCCACCGGGCGGGTCGCAAAGCGCTTCGGTATCATAAGCGGGTCGCGGGTAACAAACAGCAGGAAACCGTACAAAAGAATGGCTCCCGCAAATATAAGCATAAATATGAAAAATGCATTTTCCATCTATTCTCCTCAGAGCAGACCCAGCTGCTCGTATTCCCGGGTGAAGCTGAGCTCCGGCATGGGCATCTTCAGGAGATCGTCCGTCAGGTCGTCCCTTTTGAGCCAGGCCTTCGCCTCGTCGGGATCAAGTATAAGTGGCATCCTGTCGTGGACGGGGAGCATGGACTCGTTGGCCTCCCGGGTGATGATGACGAAGCGTGCTCCGTCCTTCTCCGGCCGCCAGATCCCGCCCAGGAAGATGATGTCCTCTCCCGGCCGCGTAAACACGGCCTTCTGCTTTCTGCTGTCCCATTCATAAAAGCCCGCCGCGGGGAGCACGCACCTTCTCTTCTGTATGCTCTCTCTGAACATGGGCTTCTCCCTTATGCTCTCCGCCCTGGCGTTTATTATGAGGCGGCTTTTGTCAAAGCCCGTAAATCCCCAGGTGAGTAAGGCCCATTCCGGGACCTGCTCCGTTCCTGTCACTGCGGGAGCAGTCATCGATGGACGGATGTCTCCGGCCGCCACACGGGGCATCGCCGACGTTATCTCATCAAAGATCCTCTCCGCCTCTGCCATTACTTCATCGTATATAAAATATGTGCCGCACATGATCATCCTGCCTCATGCTCTTTAAACCAGGAGATCAGATGCTCCGCAAATACCCTGTGGCCGTCCTCCGAAAGATGAACGCCGTCAAAGGCAAGGGGCGAATCCCAGGGGACCGAATCCAGGAAAAGGCAGCCTGCGTCTCCGGCAGCATCACGAAGGGCACGGGAAAGGCTTCCGTCCGAGGTATCCACCGCGGGCCAGCCGTTCTCCGCAGGCATCCTGATGAGCGGCGGCGCGATGACCATGATTCGCTCCGGCGCCACCTTTTCCGAGATGCGCATAAGTGCGTTCCTCATGCGTTCGCCCACCTTTGCGGGATCAGGGTACATGCTGACCAGCAGATCGTTTGTCCCCAACATGATGATGAAAAGGTCCACGGGACATGCCTTCTCCATGCGGAAGAACAGGGCGCTGAACTCCAGGTCGTGGCCCGGTATCTCACGGCCGTTCTGGCCGTCCGCAAAGATCGTCCATTTGCCCGAAAGGGCCTTTCGAAGCTTTTCCGTCCAGATAAGATCCTCCCTGTATCTGAAGGTAAGATACTCCGAGGGGTCATAGCCGTATGTATTCGAATCACCGTAAATATAGAGATTTTTCATGATCTGTCCTCGTTCGTTCTGTAATCTTACAGCCATATTTTAGCAGTTTTGCGGCCGGGGTGCAAAGGCGTGGAACTGGCCGCCCCGACAACAGAAAAGGCGCCCCGCAGGGCGCCCGTTAAAGAGTGTTTCAATGTTATGTGATCATTTCCCGACAATACTGTTGTAGACCGCAATAACGGCTTCCTCGCCGGCACCGTCCGTGTTTGTAAGGCAGTACTGGATATCATCGCCCCAGACGATCTTACAGTAGGTCTCATCACCGCTGGCGATAGTCGTAAGCTCTGCGCCGTCCAGCTGCTTTGTCTCCGTCACGTCGCCGTAAAGGCCGGAGATGTCCTCCTTTGTCTTTGCCGCGCGGAGCGTGTACTCTTTTCCGCCCGTCTTAAAGGTGATATCGGCGATCTCGTCGGAAATGATGGTGTAAACGACCTCCTCCGCGCCCTCCGGTGCATCCATTTCTATGCCCAGCTTTTCAAATGCCGCTGCATCTTCAACTTTAACCAGAGGATTGGGTATCTGCATGTTTTCCTTCTCCTTGTTCTCTGCGCACGCCGCGAGGGAAAGCATCATGGCCGATGCGATCAAAAGTGCTGCAAGTTTCTTCATAATGTCATCTCCTTTGCTGCTTATATGATACGTCGAAGCCGCATCACATTTCATAATATATCATCAGTTTGCCTTGAACTCGATGGTGTCCAGTATCTCCAGCGCCCTGCCGCCGAACTCCGTATCCCAGAGGTCGCCGCCGCAGTCATAGGCGATGGCGATAATGTGTTCGTCGATGCCGGTAAACACAATGTGGTCCCACATATCCCTGTCGTTATACCTGGCGATCTGAGCTTCCGCGCCGCCCAGCTCCATGGTCTCCTGAGTGATGCCCGTGCCGCAGAAGCCCGCGGGTTCACCTGTATAGAAAACCTCGATCCTGCCCTCGATATCCTCTGCCGGCCAGAGGATGATGCCGAAGTCGCCGGCCTGGATATAGCCGTCGGGTGTGAAGGAAAGCATAAAATACCAGCCTTTGGGAACGGTGATCGTTATCTCGCCCTCAGGTCCCAGGACCGTTACCGGCAGATCGGCGCCTTCATATGCCGCAGCCTTGCTGCCGGGCGTCTCCGTTTCATTGGACCTTCCGGCGCTCATCTTCTGATCCTGAAGCTGCTTGACGTACTCCCAGAGCCTGCCGCCGCCGGAGACCTCATAGTTATTGCCCTTCACACAGAGGAGTCCTGCCGTCTCAAATCCGTAGGAAACGGTGGTGCCGTCCTGCAGATAAAAGATCACATGATGATAGCTGTCCGTGATGCTGTACTGGCTCTCCGGCCCTACCTCGAGCTCCGAAAAGTACTCGTATATCTTTTTGATCTTCTCGGGATCCTCCACGTCGACGTCGGGGCGCCCGCCCATCTGATCGAAGAGCACGTTGCATTTAACGGGGATCCTGCCGGCTTCCATATCGTCCTTCAGCTTCTGGCCGCCCTCGATGCCGCTGAAATCCAGGATGGGCACATTTGCTCCGGCCGGGGGCATCGGATCCTCATTCGTATCCTTTTCCGTTTCATCGGTCTGCATTTCAGTTTGGTCTCCGCCCTCCGTACCGGATCCTCCTGTCTTATCGTTTTTGCAGGCGGCTGCCGCTAAAAGCGAAAGCGCCAGCACCGCCGCAATTATCATCTTTTTCATTTCCTGTTCCTCCAACTGTATATTTATGCTTTACGCATTAAGGCCTGTTCACAACTCCCTCGAAGAAGACAAGGCCGCTGTCGTTTGCCACTGCGAAGACGAAAGGTCTGTCGCAGATAAGATCCACATGCTTATCCGGGGGCATCATCGCTCCATCGGCGGTTATCACCGTAAAGGCCGCTGCCGTTAAGCCGTATTCATCCACCGATACGCGGGCTGCGTGCTGCACATGTGATACAGACGCCGATCCTTCCTCACCAAGGAGCGGTGTGAAATCCGCCTTGCTGCCGTCAAATACATCGGTGACGCCCATTTCCTTCAGCACATCCTTCAGATCCAGTGACGCTGAGATGTCATACCTGGGAAGGCCGATCGTTACATCCGCGTACTCCCCTTCCGCCTCCTGCCTGATGATCTCCATCATGGCGTCGTCGGAAAGCACGTCTTCAACGGTGTATCCCTCGTCGGGAAGGAAGATCCAGTAATTGTTGCCGTCCGCAAGTCTCAGGCTGACTGCTCCGAAATGCTCTCCCCTGTAGTAATAGTCCGTCTTCCCCGTGTACATCATCTGTACGCTGCGGTCGCCGTCCGGCGCATGGAACACCTGCTGCTTTGTGGCCTCTTCAAAGAAAGGCTCCATCCAGTCCGCATGATAATAAATGGTGCTCGCCAGGGCTATTATCGTGCTCCGGTCAAAGCCCAGCTCGCCGGCCTCCTGCTCCAGCAGGTTTTCGGTGTGCTCGTTGATCCACTTCCGGAGCATCTCGTCGTATTCTTTGGAACCCATCTCTCCCGAGAAGGATGATGTGCAGTAGTACTCGGCCAGGACCCTGAGCACGTCCTCGTTGTACTGTGTGCCGTCGTTCCTCAGCCAGATGGAATTCGCCAGAAGGCTCTTCCCATTTTCACCGTCGTAATAGGCCTGTGCAAAGAGCTCCGCAATATATGCTCTGAGCTCCTCCTCGGATGAAACGCCCAGCAGGCCGTAGATCTGCTGACGGGTCTCATCATCCGTGGTCTCGGAAAGCATGGCCAGCGCCAGACTGATGTTCACCGGAGAATACGCGTGGTTCTCGCCGTCGTCGGGCATTATGAGAAGCGCGCCCTCTTTGCCGGACAGCTTTTTCGTTAATTTTGAAGGATCGGCTGTTACGTCCGGATCCTCGCCTTCATGGACGTCCGGCAGCTGCGGAACGGCTCCGTCTGATGTATAGTCGCCTGCCGGCACCTTTGCCTCGACCAGGATCTGCGCTGTTTCGCCGTTGCCGCCGGGCGTATTTCCCTTATTGAAGGTATATGCGAACATGCCTCCGATGAAGAGCGCCGCGCAGGCCGCGATGGCCGTGATACGTGCTATCCAGCCCCTGCCCTTCCGTTTCTCTGTTATATCGACAGGCTCTTTTGTATTCTTCGTTTCCTCTGCTTCGGCCTCCGGTGAAAGCTTCTCTGCTTCTAAAAGGAGCTCATCATCCGTCTCGCCTATTGCCTTATAAATATCTTCCGGTCTCATATAAGATGACCCTCTCTTTCCAGATGATCCTTAAGCTTTTCCCTTATTCTGTGCAGCATCACCGATACGGCGCTTTCCGTCATTCCCGCGTCCTTCGCAATGTCCTTCACCTTTTCGGAATAGAAGTACCTTCTGAGGAATATCTTCCGTTCCCGGGCGGGCAGGTCACGGAGAAATCCGTTAATGATGCCTGAAAGTTCCTTCGACATCACTTCGTCGACGGGATCCGTGCCGCCTGAAACGCAGTCCGAAAGCTCCTCCAGCACCAGCGCTGTCTCGTCGGAGCGGCGCTTTTCGGCGTGCATCATCCGCCATTTGTCGAAGGCCTTTGACCTTGTTATCTTCGCCAGGAACAGCTTCAGGTACTTCGGGCGGGTGGGCGGAATGCGGTCCCAGGCTTCCTTGTACGTGTCGTTGACGCATTCCTCGGCATCCTCGCGGGAGGCGACTATGTTGTATGCCACGGTGCAGCAGTAGGGCCCGTACTTTTCCTGGGTCCCGGCGATGGCTGCCTCGTCGCGGGCAAAGTAAAGATCGATTATATCTTTATCCTGCATGGTAATTACTCCTGGAGTTTTTAAGCTTACTGTATGAGACGGAAAACCTCGTTGAATCTTACAGGTTTTTTCGAAATTTTTTGAAATTTCTTTTTTTGTTTACTTCTCTGGTTTATATTAACAATATAAACTCGGTATAAACTCAAGTAAATATATACGGGAGGATTCGACATGAGCAAAAACAGAAAGATCGGTATAGTGCTTCTGGTGCTGGGCATCCTGGCTGTTATCGGCTTCGTATCGGAATATGTGTACGGCACCAAAAAAACGCTTAATACATCGGAGATCATTGCGATAGTACTTACCGGCGCCATGATAGTCGGCGGTATTTATCTTATAATCACCGGAAAAAACCAGTGACCGCACAATCTTTCCATGGAAAAAGCAGCCCTTAAAGGCTGCTTTTTGTTATTTATCTGCTTTTTTCTCTGTCAGCCCGATGATGCTGTCCGCATCAGGCATGGGCTGCACGTAGCCTTTCAGCGTGGCCGCCTTGGCAGCCAGGTCCCTGGACCGTTTATTTATGAAAATGCTGCTCTTGCCCTTTACGTTCTTCGCCTCCTGGATCAGGTTCAGCGCCGCGGAATTCCCGTCAAAGACCAGAAGCACCGAGGGCATTCTCTTGAATATCTCGTAAGCAAATGTTTTGTAAAGGCCCATGCCCGAGCTCTCGATGGAGATGATGATGCCCGCATCAGACTCTGCAAGCCTCTTCTCCTCCGTCCTCGTAAGCATGTTGGGGACCACCGCGATAACGTCGAAGCGGCCGGCGGCCTTTTTCACCAGGTAGCCCTCGTGGGCCTTAAGACTGTGGCCCACCGCAAAGAAGACCTTTTCGGGATCGGCCTTTTCGATGAGCTCGTCAAGGAAGCGTTTGTCGGCATCCTTCAGCACCGTCCTGTGACGGGCGTTGTTGAAGCTGCCTCCCGCGATGACGATCGGTATCTTGCCTTTTGGAAGCTCTCTTATCCTGTCCCCCAGGGCCCTGGCCGTCTCGATCTTGCCGGGATCATGCCACAGGTTCTCCTCCTGCATCTGAGCCTCGCTCAGTTTATTGCGGTAGAAAAGCTCCAGATCGCCGCCGGGATAATTCTCCCGGAAGATGCTATACTTCTCTTCGAAAATGCGCCTGCTCTCATTAAGGATCCTGTCCTCAGACTCCCTCATCCTGCAGAGGTCTTTGAAGGAAAGGCCCAGAAGCTTCTCCAGGCTCAGCTCCTCGTCGATGGAATTGGTGCCGTAGAGTGCGCCGCCGTCGGTACCCTGGACGCAGTTGACGCCGGCCCGCAGGTACTGCTTCAGGGGGTGCTTCTCCATGGTGCTGAGGTTGTTGAGCCGCACGTTTGACGTAAGCTGGAACTCCAGCGTGACATCATTCCTGCGGATCTCCTCCAGAAGCTTCTTTCCCTTTTCGCTGTTAAGGTCGCAGGTATAAAGGCCGTGGCCGATGCGGAGGTTCGGGAATCTCTGCCCCGGCTTGAGGGCGTCCGCCACGCACATGATGCTGTTGGCCACGTTGTCCGGCAGACTGTCGTTCTCGCCGGCGTGGATGCGGATCACAAAGCCCGGCGTTTCGCCGGCTATCTTTACCAGCTCCCGCAGCATACCCTTCAGTTCCAGGATATCGTTTATCTCCTCGCCGACGATGTCGGAGCCGGCCACGTAAGGATCTCCCGCGATAACACGGAGGCAGCAGAGGTTGTCCGCCAGGTAATCAACAGGCGTGGCCCTGTCGCGGATTATCGTAAGGGGCGTCCTCCTGATGCCGGCAAGGAATCTGAGCTGCACGCCGGTCTCCCGGGTGACTGAGGGCATCACTTCATGGATCTGGCGCAGCCTGTCCGGGAACTCGTTCCTGTGAAGGAGAGCCGTGTCGGTGATCTCCGCGTATTCGATGCCGTGCTTTTTGTACTCCCTGGCGATCCAGAGGAGCAGGTCCTGATAAAGGGTGTTGCGGCAGTAATTGTCGCTGCGCCTGTCCTCCAGCATCTTTTCGGCAAATTTATGCACTTCCCGGTCCGGTATGTTTTCGATGTTGATGCCGCTGTAGATGTAATCGGCCTCCACGCCCTTGGTGAATACGTAGCGGTACAGGTAGACCTTCTCCAGATCCGCAAAAACGGCCTGGCCGTCCTTGGGGATCGTAAGGGAATTGCGGATCCTTTCGATGTTGTATAAGGCATCATCGGGGTTTCCCAGGATAAGGTCGCTGAAATTGATAAAGGTGAAATCGTCGATCCTGCGCTCCAGATGACGGCCGGTGAGAGGGCTGTCCTTAAGCTGTTCCTCCGCCTCTTTGCGCCGCTTTTCCAGCTTGTCCCGCTGCGCGTCCGTTATCCC
>JAFRYJ010000251.1 GCA_017437705.1 Lachnospiraceae bacterium | reverse complement strand
GAAAGCGTCTGGGGACCCTTCCGTTTTAACGTGTATTACTTTTCGGGAGTGCTCTTTACGGTGCTGGCGGCCATCATAATATACAAGGTCACAGGCATTTCATATACCGGCATCAGCACGTATTACATAAACATGTCGCTGTTCCTGGCCTTTGCCACGGTTATACCGGACATGCAGGTGCTGCTCATGTTCCTAATCCCCATAAAGATGAAATACCTGGCCTATATCGACGTGGCGTTCCTTATCTACGAGGTCATCGTCGGAAACGGGGCCACCAGGATATCGATAATCGTGTCGCTTATGAACTTCATCCTCTATTTCTTCATTTTCATGAGAGACAGGGGGATAACGGCAAAGAACATCTACAGGCGCATGGAATACAACAGGAAGGCGGAGCAGGGAAGGCAGCAGGGATCATACAACGAAGGCCCTGTGGTGCACAACATCATTACGAGACACAGATGCGCCATCTGCGGAAAAACGGAGCGGGACGATCCCGACATGGAGTTCAGGTTCTGCTCGAAATGCAACGGTGAATATGAATACTGCATGGATCACATAAACGATCATATGCATATAGTGTAACAAGGCAGCTTTTATGAAGTGGTACAGTCGGTTATACACATCCGGATCTGTAACGGGTGTTGAAAAGATAATAATGCGCGAGCTCGAAAGGAAAGAGGATACGGAGGGCTATTATCTGATAACCCTTCCCTCCAACGGCATAGGGCTCCTGGAGATCATGGCTTCCGAAAAGAGCGGGGCCGGGAAACACGGGAAGAAAGAGCTTTTCGTGGTGGGCCTGGCCGGAACGAAGGAGGAAGCGCAGGAGCTGGCGGGACAGATCGTGGCGGATGTGTATGCAAAGACCGGCGCTTTCGATACGGCATCATTTTTCGGCGGGGAGTAAGAGGATGGCAGTATTCTTAACGGTCCTTAAGATCATAGGGATAGTTCTTCTCGTGATACTGGGCATCATCCTGCTGCTCCTGGCCCTGGTGCTATTCGTCCCCGTAAGATACGAGGCGCAGGGCGATGTAAAGGACGGGAACATCAAGGCAAGACTGAAGGGCGGATGGCTCCTGGGGATACTGAAGATCAGGGGAGGCTTCGTAAAAACGGAGGACGAACAGACCTTCGCCCTGAAGGCGAAGATCTTCGGAAAGACCCTGGTCAAAGCGGGATCCGAAAACGGGGAGCCGGCCGGGACGTCGCCGCCTGCGGATATACCGGAGGACCCGGTACTGGGGGACGAATACAGGGATTTCTATTATTACGGCAAGAAGGATGAAGAAGGTCCCTCCGGGGATGAGGCCCAAAAGCCGGATGATGCAAAAGCCCCCGCAAAGGAAGAGAAGAAAGAAGGATCCCGATCAGGCAGGGATAAGAAGAAAGAAAAGCAAGACAAAAAAGAGAAAAAGAAAAGGCAGAAGGCGGAGCGGAAGGCCGAAAGGAAAAAGAAGGCTTCCGAAAAGAAGAAGGATCCGAGGAGCCTGGGAGACAGGATATCGGACAGGATCGACGCGATATCCGACAAAAAGGATTCCATAGAGGATAAGATATACGGCATCATTGATAAAAAGGACAGGGTAACGGACATTTTCTTCAGCGGCGAGAACGATAAGACCTTTGCCAGGATATCCAAAAATATAAAAATGGTGGTAAGGCACCTGAAGCCCACGTATCTCGGAGGCTATGTGAGATTCGGGGCGGACGATCCATATAAGACCGGAATGGTATATTCCGCATCCACCCTCCTTTACAGGTTTTACGACGATTCATTCGAGATAAGGCCGGATTTCGCGGAAAAGGTGCTGGATGCGGACGTGAAGATGAAGGGAAGGATACGGCTCATAATACCCGCAAAGGCGTTTCTGAGCATATACTTCTCGAAAAAATGCAGAAAGCTTTACAGAGATATAAAAAGTTTGAAAAATCAGGAATGAGAGGAATTAAGCAATGGCAGAAAACAATAACAATTTCGGAACGACTGTTGATTCGCTTTTCAGCGGACTGGGTGACTTTATCAACACAAAGACGGTGGTCGGTGAGCCCGTGACCATCAACGGTACGATCATCGTGCCCCTCATCGAGGTGAATTTCGGTTCTGCCGCTTCCGCCAGCGCACGCTCGGCCAAGAACGGCTCCACCGGCGGTCTCTTCGGAAAGATGAAGCCCTGCGCGGTACTTGTGATCAACGGCAGCAACGTAAGGATGGTACCTGTGGAGCAGTCCGCCGGCGCCGTTTCAAAGATCATAGATCTGGTTCCCAACGTTCTTGACAGATTCGGCAAAAAGGACCCCGATGTGGAGGCCAGGGTAAACGAGATAGTTAAAGGAGAATGATCATGAATATCAGCTATTTTGACTTTGCGGCGAAGCCCTTCGAGGCGACCCTTGTTTACAGGGTGGACCAGAAGGGCGAGATAGACAGGGAGGCCTACAGGGCCATCAAGGAGCAGGAGAGGATCTTCGCCAGGATGGAAGCCGAGGGCACCGACATTAACTACGAGATAACCGATAAGATGTCCCTGAAGAAATATCTCACCCAGAAGCTTTCAAAGGGCGAGGTGCTGGGACTTCTTAAAAACATCGCCCAGGCGGCGTATTATGTAAAGGAATCCGGACTCAGACCGGAGAATCTCCTGCTTGACGTGGATCTCGTCCTGGTGGACCAGGAAACGGGCAATGCAAGCCTCATATATCTTCCCGTAGAGGAGCACGACCTTAAGATCAAATCCTTAAGGGCATTCCTCAAGGAGATCATCGTGAATATCGTTTACGATGAAAAGGAAGATCTCGATTATGTCGGCAGGATCATCGCCAACATCAATACGAACAAGGAGCTTTCTGGCAGCGACCTTCTCGAGCTCATCGAGGGCCTCAGGGTCCAGACCAGGGTGCGCGAGGAAGCGGCGGCAGCTCCCGCAGAGCCTGCGGCTCCGGCTCCCGAAGAGGCAGCGCCTGTTGTGGAGGAGGTTACGGTACCCGGACCTGAAGAGCCGGACATCATCCCCGTTCCCTATCTTCTGAGAGACAAGACGGGCGACAAGATCTTCATCGAGAAGGATGAGTTCATGATAGGCAAGATCGCGGGCATCGCAGACTGCCTTATCAGCGACAATCCCACCGTCAGCCGTATGCACGCCATTATCAAGAAGGTCAACGGCGTTTACTACGTATGCGACAATTACTCTACCAACTCTACCTTCTTAAACGGTGAAAGGCTGGAGCCCGGCAAGGATTATCTCCTTGTGGACAAGGCAAAGATCTATTTTGCAAACGACGGCTTCGTATTCTATGCGAAATAAGAGGCGGCGGGCGTTTGACTTGAACAGAGGTCTTTTATGGGAAATAACGTAAGAATAGCATTCGACGCCATGGGCGGCGACCTGGGCCCCGCGGCAGCGGTGGAAGGCGCGCTCCTGGCACTTTCGAAATATGACGACATGACGATCATCCTCACCGGCAGGGAGGAGGAGATCATGAAGGCCCTGGAGGGCAAAGAATATGACAAAGAAAGGCTTTCCGTCGTGAATGCCGATGATGTCATAACAAACGACGATCCTCCGGTGGAGGCCATCATGAAGAAAAAAGACTCTTCCATGGTGAAGGCTCTTAAGATGCTCAAAAGCGGCGAGGCCGACGCTGTGCTCTCGTCGGGGAGCACGGGCGCCCTTCTGACCGGCGGCATGGGCATCGCAGGCAGGATCAAAGGCGTAAGGAGGAGCCCCCTTGCACCTCTTATCCCCACGCTCAAAGGCATGGCCCTTCTGGTTGACTGCGGGGCCAACGTGGACTGCAAGCCCGAGGATATCGTCCAGTTCGCGAAGATGGGATCCGTTTATTTTTCGGAGTATATGGATAAAAAGGATCCCGTCGTCAAAATAGTCAACGTGGGAGCTGAAGAGGAAAAGGGAAACCAGATGACAAAGGAGGCCTACGCCCTTTTGAAGGAATGCCCCGACATCAACTTCGGCGGAAATATAGAAGCCAGGGATATACCTGCCGGCGCTGCCGACATCATTGTGTGCGATGCCTTTGTGGGCAACGTCATCATGAAGATGTACGAGGGAGTCGCCGATGCGTTTTTGAGCATTATCAAGGGTGCCATCTATTCGGGCACACTGAGCAAGATCGGAGGGGCGCTTATAAAGAAGCCGCTGAAGGAAGCCCTTAAGGGCTTTAAATCATCGGATTACGGCGGAGCACCCATGCTGGGACTTAACGGGCTTGTGGTAAAGGCCCACGGAAATTCCAACGCCAACGCTTTCTCGATAGCACTGGGACAGTGCTACGATTTCGTGAAGAAGGACATCAGAGGGAAGACGGAGGAGAAGTTCGGAGCTATACGTGAGGAAGACAAAAAGGCCTGACGGGACCGGCAGTTCAATACCGATCAAAAGCCGGCAGATGCCGGCTTTCGGCACTTTACGAAGCCTGCATTTTAAGGATAAAGAGGGCTTTGAAAACAGGAGATCATTATGGAATATCCCGATTTAAACGAACTGGAAAAGTCCATAGGATACAGCTTCAGAGACAGGGATATCCTGATAAAGGCGCTTACCCACAGCTCCTACGCCAACGATGCCGGAACGGGAAGGACAGGCTGCAACGAAAGGCTGGAGTTCCTGGGGGACGCCGTTCTGGAAACGGCAGCCAGCATATATCTTTACAGGCGTTACCCGGATGATATGGAAGGCACCCTCAGCAGGAAAAGGGCGGCGCTTGTCTGTGAAAGGGCTCTGGCCGGATTCGCCAGGGATATTAAGCTCAACAGGCATTTAAGACTGGGAAAGAGCCTTTCATCCCTTGCGGGAGAAGGCAATGATGCCATCATCTCGGACGCCTTCGAGGCCCTTATCGGGGCCATATACCTGGACGGCGGCAGTATGGCGGCGGAGGATTTCATCAACAGGACGGTGCTGAGGGATGTGCCGGACGAGATCAGGATAAAGGACAGGAAAACGGAGTTCCAGGAGCTGGTGCAGAAATACACCAGGGACAGGATAGAATATACGGTCACTGATACCAGAGGCCCGGATCACGACAGGACGTTCGTGGTGCAGCTCAGTGTCGGGGACAGGGTCTTTTCCAGCGGGGAAGGACGTACAAAGCAGGCAGCCGGACAGGAGGCTGCAAGGCTCTCCATGAAGGAGGCCGAAGAATACTTTAAAGGAACCGGACGTTAATGTATTTAAAGCAGATAGAGATCCAGGGATTCAAATCATTCGCCAATAAAATGGTATTCAGGTTCGACAGGGGCATCACCGCCATCGTCGGGCCCAACGGCAGCGGTAAGAGCAATATTTCGGACGCCCTCAGATGGGTGCTTGGGGAGCAGAGCGCAAAGCAGCTTCGAAGCACCAGGATGGAGGATGTTATTTTTGCGGGCACCGAAGCCAGAAGACCCTTGGGATTTGCTTATGTTGCCATTACATTCGACAATTCCGATCACCGGCTGGACATCGATTACGACGAAGTGACGGTGGCCAGAAGGGTATACCGGTCGGGAGAGAGCGAATATCTGATAAACGATTCCGCCTGCAGGCTCAGGGATATCCAGGAGCTGTTCTTTGATACGGGAATAGGCAAGGAAGGCTATTCCATCATCAGCCAGGGCAGGGTGGAAAAGGTGCTTTCCGAGAAGCCGGAGGAGAGAAGAGACCTTCTGGACGAGGCGGCCGGCATCGTGAAATATAAAAAGCGTAAGGCCATTGCCCTCAAGAACCTGGAGACGGAAAAGCAGAACCTGGAGCGCGTGTCGGACATCATCAGGGAGCTGGAAAAACAGGTGGGTCCCCTTAAGGCGCAGTCGGAAAAGGCCAGGGAGTACCTCAAGCTTAAGAGTACCCTTAAAAAGTATGATGTAAACATGTTCCTGTCTGAGTACGACAGGATCCATAAGCAGCTGGAGACCATCGAAAAGAACCGCGGCATAGCCGAGGCGGATCTTAAGGAGAACAGGGAGCTCTACGAGAACATCAAGAAGGAATACGAGGAGCTCGAGCTGAAGATCGCCGAGATGGACGCCGGAGCCGACAGGCTGAGGGAAAGAATAAACGGAGTGCTTCTCGAGAAGGAAAAGACAGAGGGCTCCATCAGGCTTTTAAACGAGCAGATAAGGACCGGAGAGGAGAATTCCAGGGAGTCCACGGAGCGTATGGATGCCCTCAGGGAGCAGATAAGGGCCAGGGAGGACATGATCGCATCCCTTCAGTCCGACACGGAAGCCGCGGAGATGCTGCTTCAGGAGCTCTACGAGAAGAGGCAGAGGCTGGAATCGGAAAAGGCCGAGATGACGGAGGGCATCGACAGCCTGGAGCACGAGTCCGACATAAAGAATACCGGGCTTAAGGACAGCTTTTCCGAAGAGGCGGATATAAAGGAGCTTATCGGCAGAAACAATACGCTCATAGAGCAGATAGATCTGAGGAGATCCCAGATAGCCGCCCAGTTCGTCAGCATGAAGGAGAGCGGCGATCTGGATACGGACGAGATCAGGGACTGCGAGAACAGGCTTTCGGACGTACGGAAGAAGCTGGGGAAATGCGCCGAAAAGGAGAAAAAACTTACCGCGGAAAAGGATGATGTATTCGAAAAGAGCGAGCAGCTCAGGGTAAAGGCGGAGAAGGCCGAATCGGATCACCGCGATATACTGTCCAGATACAACGCCCTTAAGAACATATCCGAGAATTACGAGGGATATGGGATCAGCATTAAGCACATCATGGAGGAGAGAGGCTCCGACCGCGGTATCGAGGGAGTGGTGGCCGATCTCATCAAGGTGGATAAGGAATACGAGACAGCCGTGGAAACGGCGCTGGGCTCAAGGCTCCAGAATATCGTAACGGACAACGAATCCACGGCCAAGGTGCTTATAGAATTCCTTAAATTCAACAAATACGGCAGGGCCACATTCCTGCCCCTTACATCCATCAGACCGAACCCCATGAAGAAGTCGGATCCCGTGCTCAAAGAGAAGGGCGTCCTCGGCAGGGCAGCGGACCTGGTGAAATGCAGCGATAAATACGAAACACTGAAGGAATACCTCCTGGGCGGCGTCGTTGTATGCGACGATATGGAGCATGCTCTCGCCATAGAGAGGAAACATAACTTTGATATAAGGATAGTCACCCTGGACGGCGAATCCTTTGCCAGGGGTGGCTCCATCTCCGGCGGACGGTACAAAAACAATGCCGGCTTCCTCGGCAGGGGAAGAGAGCTGGAGGCTCTGAAAAAGAGATCCGATGAAGCTCTGGCTGCTTATCGGAAGATAAGGGAAAGTTCCCTGGAGCTGGCGGAAAAGGACAGGGACATCAGGCTTTCGCTGGAGGAGCTCCAGAAGGAGACCGGCGGGCTCCGCATCGAAGAGAATACCGCGCTGATGGAGCTGGACCGCATACGAGTCCGCAAGGAAGAAAAATACGGCGTATACGAGGAGCTGAAAAAAGAAGACTCCGGTCTCGAAGAGAGAAGGCAGGAGATCCTTAAAGAGACCGAGGATGTGGAGAAGAAGCTTCAGAGTATCCTGAGCATCAGGACGGATATAGACAAGGAGCTTACGGAGATCACGGAAAAGGCCCATGATGCCAGGGAAAAGCACCAGAGCATCATGGAGTCGGATACGGAGCTGGCCGGGAAGATCACGGAGCTGGAGCAGAGGATAAGGTTCTCCGGCGAGAACATCAGCCGTATCAGCGATGAGATCTCCACAGATAAGGACAACATAGCAGCCATCGAGAAGAGCCGGGAAGCCTATGAGGAAGAGAAGGCCCGCAGGGAGCAGGAACTTAAGGATCGGCATGATGAGCTTGAAAAGCTGGGCGCCGACGAGGATGCATTAAGGGAAGAACTTAAGACAGCATCCGCGGAAAAGGAAATGATAACGGCGGACCACCGCGAGTTTTTCAACAGGAGGGACGAGGCAGGAAGCATTATCGCTGAGCTGGATAAGGAGCTCTACAGGCTTAACTCCCAGAAGGAAAGATTCTCAGAACAGATAGAGGAGCTGACGGCTTATATCTGGGATGAGTACGAGCTCACTTATACGAAGGCTCTTGAGGAGGGAGACGAGCAGCTTCTTTCAATGAGCAACCAGACCCTGAAGAGGAACACGAACGCCATCAAGGCGGACATCAGGGCCCTGGGCGACGTTAACGTAAACGCCATCGAACAGTATAAGGAGGTCAGCGAGCGCTACGAGGTGCTCCATACGCAGCAGATCGATCTTCTGGAGTCGGAAAAGAAGCTGAACGATATAATCGGTACCCTGAATAAGGCCATGGCGGAGCGTTTTTCCGTGAAGTTCAGGGAGATAAGGGAGGAATTCGACAAGGTATTCAGCGAGCTCTTCAGCGGCGGCCACGCCAACCTGGAGCTTGTGGACAGCGAAGACCTTCTGAACACGGGAATACTGGTGGAGGCGTCGCCTCCCGGCAAGAAGCTGCAGAACCTCATGCAGATGTCCGGCGGCGAGAAGGCGCTTACGGCCATAGCCCTTCTGTTTGCGATACAGAGGCTCAACCCTTCGCCCTTCTGCCTTCACGACGAGATAGAATCCGCCCTGGATGATGAAAACGTCGAAAGATATGCGAACTATGTGCGCAGCCTTTCAAAGGATACGCAGTTCATAGTCATCACCCACAGGAAGGCGTCCATGAATGCGGCGGATACCCTATACGGCATCACCATGCAGGAAAAGGGCGTGTCTGCAATGGTAAGCGTGAGCCTGATAGATGCAGGCCTGGAGTAGGAAAGGAGACACGAAATGTCAGAGAATTTTAAAAAGGTAATGGCAAATTCGTTTGTAATGGCTATCCTGTTCATTGCACTGGGCGTGGTGCTCGTCGTCAATCCCGAGCTCTCGGCGATAGTTATGTGCGACATCCTCGCCGTAGTGCTTTTGGTGCTGGGCATAGTCAAGGTATTCATGTTCATAAGAACGAGAGTCAGGGAGGTCGGAAACAGGGATCTGGCAGTCGGTACATTCTTCGTGGCGCTGGCGATACTTATCTTTGTGTTCCCCGAAAGGATATCGGCCTTCATACCTTCCATCCTTGCCATCTTCCTGATCTTCGGCGGCGCCGACAAGCTTCAGGACGGCGTAGAGCTCCGGAGAGAGGGTTATTCACACTGGGGGATCACCATAATAATGGCGCTGGTCGTTGCGGGACTGGGCTTCCTTGTTTACTTCAATCCTTTCAGCTCGGCAACGCTGTTCATGAGGATCATAGGCCTCTCACTTATCGTCGAGGGTGCCGTCTACCTCATCGTGGCCCTTATGGCAAAGGATCCCGGCAGGGTCAGGAACGAATCGGAGGAAGTTCTTGTTATAGAGGACAAGGAGAGGAAACTTATAAAGAAAAAGGATCCGGATGCTGATGCATTCGACGAATGAGGATCATAATAAATGGCGGAAGAGAAAAAGGGTTTTTTCAGAAGGCTGATCTTCGGCCTTAAAAAGACGAGAAAAAACATCTCCTATATCTTCAACGGCTTTACGAATATAGACGACGATTTTTACGAGGAGCTCTATGATGTGCTCATAATGTCCGACATGGGCGTACGAACCACGGAGGAGACCATAGAGGAGCTGAAGGAGTATGTTCGGGAGAATAAGATAAAGCAGCCCGATGAATGCAGGCAGGTGCTCATCGATTCGCTTACGCAGAAAATGAATACCTGCGAGGCGGACTACGAATTTGAGAAGGGACCGGCCGTGCTGCTTATCATCGGGGTAAACGGCGTGGGCAAGACCACCACCGTCGGCAAGCTGGCTTCATATTACAGAAATGCAGGCAAAAAGGTCGTCATAGCGGCGGCCGATACCTTCAGGGCTGCGGCCACCGAGCAGCTTAAGGAATGGGCGAAAAGGTCCGGAGCCGACATCATAGCTGCGGGAGAGGGGGCAGACCCGGCTGCCGTCGTCTACGATGCCATCGAGGCATCAAAGGCGAGAAAGGCCGATATGCTCATTGTGGATACGGCAGGCCGTCTGCAGAACAAGAAGAACCTGATGAACGAGCTGGCGAAGATCAACAGGGTCATCGGGCGCGAGTGGGAGGATGCATACAAGGAGTCCCTCATCGTGCTTGATGCCACCACCGGCCAGAACGCGCTGGTACAGGCCAGGGAATTCAGGGACGCTGCGGATATAGACGGCACCATCCTCACAAAGCTGGACGGCACCGCAAAGGGCGGCATAGCAGTGGCGATACAGGCGGAGCTCAACGTACCGGTGAAGTTCATCGGCGTGGGCGAATCCGTATCTGATCTGCAGAAGTTCGACCCGGCGGAATTTGTGGAAGCGTTGTTTGCAAAAGAAGAAGATACCGAACAGGAGTAAATATATTATGGAGCTTGAGAAGAATTACGATCCCGCGAAGATCGAGGACAGAAATTATAAAAAATGGATGGAAAGGGGTTATTTCCACGCAGAGGTAAACCCGGACAAAAAGCCTTATACGATAGTTATTCCCCCGCCCAACATCACGGGCCATCTTCATATGGGCCACGCCCTGGACAATACGCTCCAGGACATCCTCATAAGGTTCAAGAGGATGCAGGGTTACGAGGCACTGTGGCAGCCCGGCACGGATCATGCCAGCATCGCCACCGAGGTAAAGATAACGGAAGCCCTCCTGGCGGAAGGCACCTCCAAGGAGGAGCTGGGCCGCGAGAAGTTCCTTGTGCGCGCATGGCAGTGGAAGGATGAATACGGCGGACGAATCATCAGCCAGCTGAAGAAGCTTGGGTCCTCCTGTGACTGGGACAGGACCAGGTTCACCATGGACGAGGGCTGCTCGAAGGCCGTTGAGAAGGTATTCCTTGACCTTTACAGGAAGGGCTATATCTACAGAGGCAGCAGGATAATCAACTGGTGTCCTTTATGCCACACGACCATATCAGATGCAGAGGTTGAGTACCAGGAGCAGGACAGCTTCCTGTGGCACCTTCTTTACCCCGTAAAGGACAGCGATATAAAGATCGAGGTAGCGACATCGAGGCCCGAGACAATGCTTGGCGATACGGCCGTTGCCGTAAATCCCAATGATGAAAGATATAAGGACCTCATCGGAAAGACGGTCATCCTTCCCCTTATGAACAGGGAGATCCCCGTCGTTGCGGACGAGTATGTAGACACGGAATTCGGCACCGGCGCCGTTAAGGTAACGCCTGCCCACGACCCCAACGATTTTGAGCTCGGAAAGCGTCACAGCCTGCCCGAGATCAATATAATGAACGACGACGGCACCATCAACGAGAACGGCGGCAGATACGCCGGCATGGACAGGTATGATGCCAGAAAAGCCATAATAGAAGACCTTGCGGACCTGGGACTGTATAACGGCGCAGAGAAGCATGTTCACAACGTAGGCACCCATGACAGGTGCAAGACGACCATAGAGCCCCTTATCAAGAAGCAGTGGTTCGTTGCCATGGAGGACCTGGCAAGGCCCGCCATCGAAGCCCTTAAGACGGGAGACCTTAAGTTCGTTCCCGAAAGATACGGCAGGACATATCTCCACTGGCTGGAGAATATAAGGGACTGGTGCATCTCCAGGCAGCTCTGGTGGGGCCACAGGATCCCCGCATATTACTGCGCGGACTGCGGCGAGATCATCGTTGCGGGAGAGGACGAGAAGCCCGATAAATGTCCTGTATGCGGCAGCACGGCCCTTACACAGGACGAGGATTCCCTTGATACCTGGTTCTCTTCGGCATTATGGCCCTTCTCAACGCTGGGATGGCCTGAGAAGACGCCGGAGCTTGAGTATTTCTATCCTACGGACACGCTTGTAACGGGCTATGACATCATCTTTTTCTGGGTTATAAGGATGGTATTCTCGGGGATCGAGCATACAGGCAAATGTCCCTTCAATACCGTGCTCATCCACGGCCTGGTAAGGGATGCTCTCGGAAGAAAGATGAGCAAATCCCTCGGAAACGGCATCGATCCCCTGGAGGTAATAGAGCAGTACGGCGCCGACGCGCTGAGGCTCACTCTGGTCACGGGCAACGCCCCCGGCAACGACATGAGATTCTCCGAGGAGAAGATCCTTGCCAGCAGGAATTTTGCCAACAAGGTATGGAACGCATCCAGGTTCATCCTTATGAACTTCGACCAGTATGCGGCGGAGGGCCACGATCTTAAGGCGCTTAAGAACGACGGGCTCACATCATCCGATAAGTGGATCCTTTCCAAGGCCAATACCCTTGTCCGTGATGTTACCGAAAACATGGAGAAGTTCGAGCTGGGCATCGCGGTATCCAAGATATACAGCTTCATCTGGGAGGAATTCTGCGACTGGTACATCGAGATGGTAAAGCCCCGTCTCTACAACAGCGAGGACACTACCAAGGAAGCGGCCCTGTGGACGCTGAGGAACGTGCTCATCACGGCTCTCAAGCTCCTTCATCCCTACATGCCCTTCATTACGGAGGAGATCTTCATGAACCTCCAGGATGAAGAGGAGACGATCATGCTCTCCAGCTGGCCCGAATACGACGCCGGCTGGGAATTCGCAGAGGATGAGGCAGCCGTTGAGAAGATCAAGGAAGCCGTAAAGGCTGTAAGGGACATCAGGGCGGAGAAGAACGTACCGCTTTCGAAGAAGGTAAGCGTATCCATTGCCGCAAAGGATGATGCTTCTGCAGATATCTACAGCGGTTTTGCAAATATATTCACCGGCCTTTCAAGGGCCAATGAGCTTAACGTAACGACGGGCACATCCGGCGCTCCCGAAGGATGCGTATCCAGGGTACTGGAGAACGGCGTGCTCTATATACCCCTTAACGAGCTTGTGGATCTTGAGGAGGAGCGCGCAAGGCTTCAGAACGAGGAAGCAAGGCTCCTTAAGGAGATCGCCAGGGCCGAGGGAATGCTCTCCAATGAGAGATTCGTTGCAAAGGCGCCCGAGGCAAAGGTAAACGAAGAAAAAGAGAAGCTTGAAAAGTACAGAAAGATGCTGGAGAGCGTAAAAAAGGAATTGGAAAATGTTCAATAAAAAAAGTATTTTATCAGCTTTTGCAGCCCTGATCATGGCGGCGGACTGCCTGCTTGCCGGCTGTATAGAAGAAACGGTGCCCGATGAACCGGTCCCCGGTACGGGAGCTCAGACGGAGTCTGACAGCGAGATCGAAAGCCTGACACGGCCCTCCGCGGAGGCAGAGACGGATGCCCCGGAAACCGAGACGGAAAGCGAGACGGAAAGTGAGACCCTCGACATCTACGACGGATTCCTGGATTACAATACGGAAGCTCCGGATGAGTACAGGCTCGTATTCGAGACCATATTCGGCGGGGAGATCGTCGACGAATGCATAGTGGACGAGGACGCCGTGGGCATGGTCTTCTCATCGACGGAGGACGTTACGAATTTCAGCGTCATTGCGCTGGACTTCAACGGCGAACAGCTGGTGGAGACGAGGCAGATACTTTACAGGAAGAGCCTTGAAGCCGGGAAGGGCGTAAGTATCCGGGCCTGGGCCCCCGAGATAATCCCCAACATGCTCATATCGTTTACGGGAGCAGACGGGACCAACCACAATTATGTGATCGCACTCAGCGGAAAGGACGGATCTCTGCTGCTTCTGGAGAAGGCCCAGTAAGCCTTTTAAAGCATCGGAAACCTGTATAAAACACGATCGACAGGGATGATGATCCCGGAGGAAGCCCATGAGCACAGATACTTATATAAGCCCCTTATCATTAAGATACGCCAGCAAAAGCATGCAGGAGATCTTTTCCCAGGACAGGAAGTTCCGCACCTGGAGACAGCTGTGGATCGCCCTTGCGGAGGCTGAGAAAGAGCTGGGGCTTGACATAACCCAGGAACAGATCGACGAGCTGAAGGCAAATGCGGAGGAGATCAATTATGATGCCGCCAACGCCCGGGAAAGGGAGGTACGCCATGACGTAATGGCTCACGTATACGCCTACGGGCTCCAGTGCCCCAATGCGAAGGGGATTATCCACCTGGGAGCAACATCATGCTATGTGGGCGACAACACGGACATCATCCTTATGAGAGACGCCCTTAAGCTGATAAGGGAAAAGCTTGTCAACGTGATCGAGTCTCTCAGGGGCTTTGCCATGGAATACAAGGACCTGCCGGTACTGGCATTCACCCATTTCCAGCCGGCACAGCCCACCACGCTGGGCAAGAGGGCCACTCTCTGGATCCAGGATCTCTTAATGGACGTCGAAGACCTGGATCATGTGCTGGGCACCCTGAAGCCTCTGGGATCCAAAGGAACCACCGGCACCCAGGCCAGCTTCCTGGAGCTTTTCGGCGGAGACCATGAGAAATGCAGAAAGCTGGACGACCTTATAGCAAAGAAGCTGGGCTTTGAAAAATGCCAGGCCGTATCGGGCCAGACCTATTCCAGGAAGGTGGATTCCAGGGTGGTCAACGTCCTTGCCGGCATCGCCCAGAGCGCCCACAAATTCTCCAATGACATAAGGCTCATGCAGAACCTCAAGGAAGTGGAGGAGCCCTTTGAAAAGAGCCAGATCGGCTCATCGGCCATGGCATACAAGAGAAATCCCATGAGGAGCGAGAGGATGGCGGCCCTTTCAAGATTCATCATGTGCGACATGATGAATCCGGCCCTCACGGCAGCGGAGCAGTGGTTCGAAAGGACGCTGGACGACTCCGCCAACAAGAGGCTGTCGATACCCGACGCCTTCCTTGCGGCCGACGGCCTTCTCGATCTTTATACCAATGTCAGCGACGGCCTCGTCGTATACAAAAAGGTTATAGAGAGCCATCTTATGAAGGAGCTTCCATTCATGGCGACGGAGACTATCCTGATGGACGCCGTAATGAAGGGCGGCGACCGTCAGGAGCTCCATGAGAGGATAAGAGTACACTCCATGGCTGCTGCAAAAAGGGTAAAGGAGGAAGGCGCTGACAACGATCTTCTGGATAGGATCGCAGCGGACCCCGCATTTAAAACAGACCTTGAGTCGCTGCAACAGCTTATGGATCCCGTCAGGTTCACCGGCCGTGCGCCCCGCCAGACGGAGGAGTTCATAAAGGACACAGTCGATCCATTCCTCGAGGCTAACAGCGACCGCAGGACTGAAAAGGCGGAAATAAATCTTTAAGGAACGTTTATGCGTATCACAGAGATAGAAAACATAAGGCAAATGATGGAAAAGCTCCTTCTGAAGGAGGACCTGGACGGGTTCCTGCTGGTGGAGGCAGTGTTCAATACCAGGTCCCGCACGGAGCTGGACGGCGCATTGAACCAGGCTTTTTTCGACGATGATGAGAGAGAAGCCCTAAACGGCAGAAGGTTCGCCTACTGGGGCGAGCTGCGGGCCGTGGCCAGGGAGCTTTTAAAGGGAAAGCGCCTTCCGGTGAGCTTCCGCATCGCCCTTATGAAGGAAACAGAGGAACCCGACAAGTGCATGCTCACATTCATGTACCGGGAGAATAAACTGTCCCTGGTATCCGCCATGAACCATGAGAGCTTCACCATGGACAGGGAGGCGGAACGGGCCTGGGACGAAGAGGCTTTGAAACTGCTTGAAGGATGGCTGGAGGAGTAGACCGTATAAATGCTCAGAGACGATATCACCGTAAAAAAGGCTATCATGCATATACTGGACCCTATGATGGGGGAGCCCGTCATATCCGGCAGGGAGATGGAGCCCGGAGCCGAGGTGACGGACTTTTTCAGGCTGCATATCGAGAACATCACGGAGAACGATGATGTGAAAAAGTGCGAATTCTACGAGGATTCCGATCTGAAGGATTTCCTTTCGGACCTCAGCGAAGAGAATTTCGCCGAAAAGAGCATGGGCATCGCAGGCGTTATATACGACCTGATGGACGAGAACCCGGACATACCCTCCGGCGACCTGGCATGCATTTATTTCGAATGCAAGCAGCAGGACTACATGGCCCTTCTGAAGATGGATTACAGGTCATCATACACCCATTACACAGATACCAGTTCCGGCGAGAACATAAATGAAATGGTAAAGCAGAGGGCAACCTGGCCCGTAAAGGGGCAGAAGCTTTCCGAGGCCTGTGTGATATCGCTGGAGGACGGGAGCATCAGGCTTATCGAAAAGCCCTACGATGTAAACGGTGAAAAGATAAACTATTTCTCCCGCCTCATACTGCAGTGCCATACAAAGCTGTCGGAGAAGACAAAACTCCAGATAGTGGAAAAGGCAGTGGCGCAGGTGAATCGCGAGGAAATGACCGGGGACGAGATCGAGGACGCTCAGACCAGCCTGGATGCAAAGGCCCGGTTCTACGAAGCCCTGAACGAGCCCGGCGGAGCGGGAGTATCAAGGGTAAGCGAAAAGGTATTCGGCGGCGAGCCGGAAAAACAGGAGAAATTCATCAAAAAGGTGGAAGAATATGCCGTCGAACCCGACGATGTGATAGCTCCGAAGAAGAGGACCACCGTCAGGAAATACGAGCGGCAGACCATAAAGACAGATACGGGAATAGTTATCTCCATTCCCATGGATAAATTCAGGAATTCTGATATAGTTGAATTCGAGGAGCAGCATGACGGCTCCATTAACATAATAATCAAGAACATAAGCAAGCTTATTACAAAGTAAAGGACTGTAAATGACATACACCGGACTGACTCAGGCCGAAGTGAATAAAAGGATCCGCGACGGACAGGTGAACTACACCGATTCGGGAGTTTCGAAGACGACAAAGCAGATCATCATGACCCATACGCTGACGTACTTCAATTTCCTGAACCTGTTCCTGGGACTCATAATCCTCTATACCGGACAGATCAAGAACATGACCTTCATGCTTGTTATTATAATGAACTCCCTTGTGGGCATCGTCCAGGAGCTCAGGGTGAAGAAGCTGGTGGACAAACTGGCTGTCATAACTGCTACGAAGGCTGATGTCATAAGGGACGGGGAGAAGCGGGAGATACCAATCGACGAGATCGTGCTGGACGACGTCATGACTGTCGAATCAGGCACCCAGATCTGCGCCGACGCCGTTGTACTGGAATCCACGGGCATCGAGGTGAACGAGTCCATGATCACCGGCGAGTCCATCTCCGTTAAAAAGAATGCCGGAGATACGCTTTATTCCGGCAGTTACCTGGTGGCGGGCAGCGGCGTCGCACAGGTGATCCATGTGGGCAAGGATAATTACGCCACCCAGCTGGCCAGCAAGGCAAAGGACAAGAAGAGGGCCAGCTCGGAGATGCAGAATTCAATTAAGAAGATAATCAGGGTCACGGGTACAATACTTATACCCGTGGGCATACTGCTTTTCATATCACAGAAGAACATACCGGGAACGGCCCTAAATGATGCTCTGGTATCAACGGTAGCCGGCGTCATTTCCATGATCCCCGAGGGCCTCGTGCTCCTGACGAGCATATCCTTCGTTGTCGGCGTCGGAAAGCTGGCCATGAAGAGGGCCCTGGTACAGGAGATGGAAGCCATAGAGGCGCTGGCCCGCGTCAACGTGCTCTGTACGGATAAGACGGGCACCATCACCACGGGAGAGCTGGAGGTACAGGAGATCGTGCCTATGCCGGGCCACGAAGAGAGCGAGATAAGGACGATAATGAACAATATCGCCTTCGCCTTCGATGATGTAAACTCCACCCAGACAGCCCTTATGAACTATTTCGACGATACGAAGGACTGGTCTCCCGTAATAAAGATCCCCTTCTCATCGGCCAGGAAATACAGAGCAATATCCTTCTCGGGAAAGGGTGCCTACGCGGTGGGAGCCCCCGAGTTCCTTATAAAAGGCGAGAGCGCCGTTGTGGAAAAGGCCATGTCCTATGCATCAGACGGCTACAGGGTACTGCTGGTGGCTGCGGTGGACCCGCTGAAGGAAGGCGAGGACAGGGTAACGGGCGTCAAGCCCCTGGCGCTCCTTGTAATATCGGACATCATCAGGGAGGATGCGAAGGATACCTTTGAATACTTCGCATCACAGAACGTGGCTGTCAAGGTCATCTCCGGCGACAATCCCGCGGCTGTTTCCAGCATCGCCGTCAAGGCGGGGCTGCAGGATGCGGAAAGATACGTGGATGCCACCACCCTTCCGGATGATGATAAAGAGCTCGACAGGATAATAGAAAGCTACACGGTCTTCGGAAGGGTAACGCCCGACCAGAAGGAGAGGATAATAAAGGCGTACCAGAGCCAGGGCAATGTGGTCGGCATGGTGGGCGACGGCGTCAACGACGTGCTGGCCCTAAAGGATGCGGACTGCGGCGTGGCCATGGCTGCGGGCTCTGATGCGGCCAAGCAGGTGGCACACATAGTGCTGCTGGATTCCGACTTCGTCTGCATGAAGGATATAGTAAAAGAGGGACGCTCCATCATTTCCAATATTGAGAGGGTCAGCGCCCTGTATCTGACGAAGACTATTTATTCCGTAATACTTGCACTCATATTCATAGTACTGGCAAAGACATATCCGTTCATACCCGTACAGAACAGTATCGTAGGCGCTTTTGCCATCGGTCTTCCCAGCTTTTTCCTTGCTCTGGAGCAGACCACCGACGTCACCAGCGGAGGCTTTTTGAAGCACGTGCTCCGCATATCGGTGCCCGGTGCCCTTACGATGGTAACGGGTATTATGATCGTCCAGGTGATATCCGCGATATTGGGATTCGACAGCGGCGTCACGACGACGTATAATCTTATGGTGCTTGCCTTTACATCGCTTATGGTATTATGGTATGTTTCAAGTCCCATGAACAAGCTCAGAAGGATAATCGTATTCGCGTGCATCATCCTGCTGTCTTTGGTCATCATCATACTTCCGGGACTTTTAAGCATAGAATCCATCTTCGTATGGAGATCACTTTTCATGATACCCCTTTTCATCCTGGAATACTGGGAGATAAAGGCGCTGTCATCACTTATGAGGAAACTTGTAAAATAATTTATGGGCGGAGGCTTATATGGATAACGAAAACACATCAAAAAACTTTATTGAACTGGCGATCGACAAGGATATTGCGGACGGAAAGACTGAGACCGTAGTCACGAGATTCCCTCCCGAGCCCAACGGCTATCTTCATATCGGTCATGCGAAGGCCATACTTCTGAACTACGGCATCGCGAAGGAATACGGCGGACATTTCTATCTTCGTTTTGATGATACGAACCCCGCAAAGGAAAAGATCGAGTTCGTAAATTCGATCGTTGCCGACGTTGAATGGCTGGGCGCGGAATACGAGGACGGTGTTAAATACGCTTCGAACTATTTCGACGAGATGTTTGAAGGCGCCGTTAAGCTTATCAGGAAGGGCCTTGCGTACGTTGACGACCTGAGCGCCGATGAGATAAGGGAATACAGAGGCACCCTTACGGAGCCCGGAAAGAACAGCCCCTACAGGGACAGGTCCGTTGAGGAGAACCTGGAGCTGTTCTACGGCATGAGAGACGGAAAGTATGAGGACGGATCGAGGGTGCTCCGTGCGAAGATCGACATGGCTTCGCCCAATATAAACATGCGTGATCCCGTTATCTACAGGATCGCAAGACTGTCCCATCACAACACCGGGGACAAGTGGTGCATCTACCCGATGTACGACTACGCACACCCCATCGAGGATGCGGTGGAAGGCGTTACACATTCCATCTGTACCCTTGAATTCGAGGACCACAGACCCCTTTACGACTGGGTCGTAAGAGAGCTTGAATATGAGAAGCCTCCCAGGCAGATAGAGTTTGCAAAGATGTATCTCACCAATGTGGTAACAGGCAAGAGATACATAAAGAAGCTGGTTCAGGACGGCATAGTGGACGGCTGGGACGATCCCAGGCTCGTAACCATAGCAGCCCTCAGAAGGAGGGGATTCACACCCTCGTCGATCAAGAGCTTCATCGAGCTCTCCGGCATCAGCAAGGCGGATTCATCCTGCGAGTATTCGCTCCTGGAGTACTGCATAAGAGAGGATCTGAAGCTTAAGGACAAGAGAGTAATGGCAGTCCTGGATCCCGTTAAACTTATAATCGACAACTGGCCCGAGGACGAGGTAGAGTGGCTTGATGCTCCCAACAACCTGGAGAACGAGGAGCTGGGAACAAGGAAGCTGCCCTTCGGCAAAGAGCTTTACATCGAGAGAGAAGACTTCATGGAGGATCCTCCGAAGAAGTACAAGAGGCTCTGCCCCGGCAGCGAGGTAAGGCTCATGAACGCCTACTTCGTTACATGCACAGGCTGTGTAAAGGATGAAGAGGGCAATGTAACGGAGATCCACTGCACCTACGATCCCGCAACGAAGAGCGGTTCGGGCTTCAATGAAAGAAAGCCCAAGGGCACGATCCACTGGGTATACGCACCCATGGCTTTCAAGGCTACGGTAAGGCTTTACGAGAACCTGATCGACGAAGCCAAGGGCGTTTACAATCCCGACGGATCCCTGAACCTGAATCCCAACAGCCTGACCGTGCTTACGGATTGCATGCTGGAACCCGGACTTAAGGACGCAAAGCCCTACGATTCTTTCCAGTTCGTAAGGAACGGATACTTCTGTGTGGATGCCAGGGACTCCGAAGAAGGGAATCCCGTATTCAACAGGATCGTATCCCTTAAGAGCTCCTTCAAGCTGCCGAAAGCATAATGGATTATATCGTTAAAGGCCGGAAGGAATTCAATATAGAAAGAGTGCTGGAATGCGGCCAGTGCTTCCATTTCGTGAAGATAGGGGATCTGGATTACGCATTGGTGCACCGGGACAGGCTGCTCCGCATATCCCAGGAGGGCGATGACATCATCTTCCGCGATACGACGGAGGACGAGTACAGGAACATCTGGGCTCCCTACTTCGATATGAATACCGATTATGATGCCATCAAGAAACGCATCATGGATTCGGATCCCAGAATGAAGGAGCCCGTGGAGAACTGCGCCGGCATCAGGATCCTGAGACAGGAATTCTTCGAAACGCTGATCAGCTTCATAATCTCCCAGAACAAGCAGATACCGCATATTAAAAAGATAGTGGCGGCGATCTCGGAACGATGCGGGAAATACCTGGGAATGGCAGGGGATATACCAAT
>JAFRYJ010000250.1 GCA_017437705.1 Lachnospiraceae bacterium | reverse complement strand
GGACCGAAATGATCTGTTTTGATAAGCGTATATTCCCTGGAGTTCTCCGCATAGATCTGCTGATGCTCAGCCGCATGGGGATTGACCGTATGATACTTACCGGGTATTACGATATTTCTTGACTTTATACCGCTGTCAACATATGAATACCGGTGCAGATCGTCTACGGACAGCCTTATGATGACTACAGTGCCTCCGGCAAATACGGAAGCCGCCTTTTTGCTCTTCAGGAGCTGATCCAGAGTATATTCAATGCCCTTGATCTTAAACCTTTTTCCCGCACCGATCTCGTAAGCCGTGACCTTGCCGTCGCAGGGCGAGGGAAGATGTAAAGGTTCTGTATCGAAAGGCCTCTCCCCTTCCTTTATCTGTCTGCAGAAAAAGTCGTTGAAGCTCTTAAAATCCCGGTCCTCGTAGGAGGACATGTCTATGCCGTTCTTTCTGATGAAGGGTCTGATAAGGAGCTTTGAAAAAACAGAGTTGTTAAAAGCACCTGTTACATCAGAAACAGGCTTTGTTATCATGAGCGTCTTTAAAGGTGACCGGGATCTTTTCCCGTAAAGGTTTTCCGTGAATCTGTCCTGGGGATTTTCGTCTTCGAAGAAGTTACCGTTTCTGTCGGCGTATTTCATATTATACTCCCAGCCAGTAGAAATCGATGCCGAGGCCCATGAGTATTATCCTTGCCAGGATAAACAGGACCACGGGCAGGAAGATGAGCATCTGCTTTGTCGTAAGCTTTTTCATCTTGAAATCCGTTATAAACAGGATCGCCGTGATGATCAGCGCGATCTCGAATTTCATGGCGAATGTCTTATATGCCACACCCTTGAGTGTGAATACCAGAGGGAAGATGATGGCTGCGCTGGTTACCGGAAGCCCCTGGTAATACTTTCGGTTCTCGTCCGTTTCCTGCTGCCGCTTTTCCTCCGACACGTTGAAATATCCGAGACGGATAACTGCTGCCGTAACGTAAAGGATCATCGATATAAGACCGAGGCCTCTCTTTATGCCCAGTGAATATCCTATTATCGCCGGGAAAACTCCGAAGCAGACCACATCACAGAGGGAATCGATCTGAATGCCGAATTTCTTTTCGTCCTCGGTACGGTCCTTTTTCGTTCTGGCTACCTTGCCGTCGAACATATCGCAGAGTCCGCTTATCATAAGGCAAACAATGGCCGTTTTATATCTTTGCTGCATTGCCGCTGTCATGCCTATAATAGAAGACGCCAGACCGATATAGGTCAGAATTACCGTGTAGTTGTAAAAGCCGATCATCCTGTTTTCTCCTTTTTCTGACTGATGATGTGGGCAGCTACCGAAACGGCGCCGCTGACGGCCACCAGGAAGTAATAGCTTATTCCTCTGGAAAGGAGCATTCCGGGATACAGGAGCTTCTTTCCGAAGATATGTTCAAACATTACAAGGAACGATGCTTCGCTGGCGCCTACTCCGCCCGGCAGGGGGAGCATGTCAACGCTCAGTGATATTATAGTCTGCAGTATAAGTATCTGGTAAAGCGATGTGCCCGAAAGGCCGAAGGACTTGTAAACGCACCACGTTACCGCAAACAGGGCCATACGCTGTATGAACGTAATGATATATATCTTTACGAACATCAAGGGATTACGGACAAGGTACTCTCCGCTCTCCCTGTAGTTTTCCATGGAATCCTTCGTCCTCTGTATCCTGGCCTCCTTGTCCTTGACGATGTGGAAGAAAGCAAGGAAGGAGATCCACTTTATGGCCAGCCACTGGGCCATATTGGGCTTGAGTATGAGTATTACGAAGGCGCTTATGAAAAGCACGTTGGCTATGATGCCGTAAATAAGTATGAATTTTACATCTCCGAGGCAGCTTGATATATAGCTTCCGCTGAAGATAAATGCCAGCAGGCTTGTGAGCACGAGCACCAGCTTATAGGCAATGGTGACCACCATAAGCACTATGGTCGATACTGAGGTGCTGAGGCCGTCCTTCACCATGTAATAAAGCTGCATGGGCTGTCCTCCCGATGCGGAGGGAGTGATGCAGCTGTAGAAAAAACCCACGAATGAGTATTTTATACAGGTGCGGAGCCTTGTTTTCTGGCCTAGAGGCTTCATCATGTAATTGATGATGACGGATTCGCTGCATACGAAAACGAATACGAGAGCTACAG
>JAFRYJ010000249.1 GCA_017437705.1 Lachnospiraceae bacterium | reverse complement strand
TATCAATAATTCTCGTTCCTTACTTCGAAATATGCCTGAGGATGATTACATACGGGGCACTTCTCGGGAGCAGCGGTGCCGACAACGATATGTCCGCAGTTCCTGCATTCCCAAACCGTTACGCCGCTCTTCTCAAACGCTGTCTTTGCCTCAACGTTTGCCAGGAGCTTTCTGTATCTTTCCTCATGAGCCTTCTCTATGGCTGCAACGCCTCTGAACTGCTCGGCAAGCTCGGGGAATCCTTCCTCGTCTGCTTCCTTTGCGAAGGTTGCGTACATATCGGTCCATTCGTAGTTCTCGCCGTCAGCAGCTGCTTTCAGGTTATCTTCGATGGATCCGATGCCCTCAAGGGCCTTGAACCATAATTTTGCATGCTCCTTCTCGTTATCAGCCGTATGAAGGAAGATGGCTGCGATCTGCTCGTAGCCTGACTTCTTTGCTACTGATGCGAAATAGGTATATTTGTTCCTTGCCTGTGACTCGCCTGCGAAAGCTGTCCAAAGGTTCTGCTCTGTCTTTGTGCCTGCGTACTTGTTAGCCATTATAAAACCTCCTTAAAGTTTATTTAACGGATCTAAAACGTGAAATAAAAGATCCGGGTAAAAGATCCTGCAGTAAATTGTAAAGTAAAACATAATATAAATCAATGATATCGTTTGACCACCCGCCCCGGACCCGGGTCTGCATTTATTGATGATAATACAAGAAAATGATGTGATATAAGTACGAATTGTGATATAATATTTGCCTGTGTATACAAATTTTACTGAAGGGAAGACCTTAAATGAAATACGATTTTAAAACCATAGAACCCAAATGGCAGAAGAAGTGGGAGGATGCCGGCATCTTCAGAGCGGTGGATATGGACAAACGCCCCAAGTGGTACGGCCTCGTTGAATTCCCCTATCCTTCGGGAGCGGGCATGCACGTGGGCCACATCAAGGCTTATTCCAGCGTGGAGGTAATTGCAAGAAAGAGAAGGATGCAGGGATACAACGTGCTTTTCCCCATCGGCTACGATTCCTTCGGACTTCCTGCGGAGAACTACGCCATCAAGACGAATACGCATCCCCACGACATCACCGAGAAGAATATAGAGCATTTTGCGGATCAGCTTGACAGGACGGGTTTCTCCTTCGACAAGTCAAGGGTGTTCGCCACATCAAGGTCGGATTATTATAAATGGACCCAGTGGATATTCCTCAAGCTTTTCGAGCACGGCCTCGTTTTCAGGGCAAAGACGCTCGTAAACTACTGCCCTCACTGCAAGGTAGTCCTTTCCAACGAGGATTCCCAGGGCGGCGAGTGCGATATCTGTCACAGCCAGGTCATCCAGCTCCCCAAGGACGTATGGTATCTCCGCATCACGCAGTATGCGGACAAGCTCCTTGAGGGACTTGAGACGGTGGATTATCCGGAAAGCATCAAGCAGCAGCAGATCGACTGGATCGGCAGGTCCGAGGGCGCGTATGTAAACTTCGGCATCGGCGATGATGCAGGGAACGTTTTCGACGACAAGCTCGAGATCTATACCACCAGGCCGGATACGCTTTTCGGCGTTACCTTCATGGTAATTGCGCCCGAGCATCCCATCATCGACAGGTATAAGGATGCCATCAGGAATTTCGACGACGTTCTCGCCTACAGGGCAGAGTGTGCGAAGAAGACGGAGTTCCAGAGGGTACAGCTCGTTAAGGACAAGACCGGCGTCAGGCTCGATGGCTTTACGGCAGTCAATCCCGTAAACGGCAAGCAGATCCCCGTTTTTATAGCAGATTATGTAATGATGGGTTACGGAACCGGCGCCATCATGGCGGTTCCCGCCCACGACCAGAGAGACTACGATTTCGCAAAGGCCTACGGCCTCGACATCATCGAAGTAATAAAGGGCGGCGATATCTCCGTTGAAGCATATGCCGGCGACGGCGAGATGGTGAACTCCGAATTCCTCAACGGTCTTACGAACAAGAAGGATTCCATCAAGAAGATCACGGCGTGGCTTGAGGAGCAGGGCATCGGAACAAAGGGCGTACAGTATAAAATGAAGGACTGGGCCTTCAACAGGCAGAGATACTGGGGCGAGCCTATTCCACTTATCCATTGTCCTCACTGCGGTGTGGTTGCCGTTCCCTATGATGAGCTTCCGCTCACCCTTCCCGATGTGGAGCAGTTCGAGCCCGGTACCGACGGTATGTCGCCCCTTGCAAAAGTGGACAGCTGGGTGAACTGCAAGTGCCCGAAGTGCGGCGCCGACGCCAAGAGGGAGACCGATACGATGCCTCAGTGGGCCGGTTCATCCTGGTATTTCCTCAGGTTTACGGATCCCCAC
>JAFRYJ010000248.1 GCA_017437705.1 Lachnospiraceae bacterium | reverse complement strand
TCCTGTGTGAGCATCATGAGGAAGTTCTTTCCTACGATCTCGGAATCAACGCCCATGAACAGGGGATGAGAACCTTCGTAAACGAAATCCCAGCAGTTGGTGTAGGTTGCGGAACCTGTGCAGTTGTACATGAATACCTTGTTCAGGGTCTGAAGAGGAAGGAAACCGGTGAACTTGTCGGCTGTGGTGCCGTTGGCCTCTGCCCACTCCTTGGGAACGAAAGTCTTGAGGATGCCGGTGTCAACCATCTTGGACTGGATCTGATTGCCGTCCTGGATAAGAGTCATCGCGAATGTACCGGTGCTCTTTAAGGAATCGGAGGTCAGCTGCTCAAAGATCTTGTTGTTCTTGGGCTGCTGCCACTCAAAATTAAGAGTATAGTTAGGATCGATAGTCTGAAGATACTCGATGAAAACAGGGAGTGCCGACTTGCCGCGGCTGGAGTTGCCCACGCCGTAGAAGGTCTTTCCGTTTGACTCTTCGATAGCCTTCTTTGCAAGCTCATCCATGGTCATGCCCTGAGCTTCTTTGATGATCTTCTCAATTTCCGAAAGCTCTCCGCTGCTCTTTCCCGAGCCGCCGTCTTTCGAACATCCCGCAAATGACGTAACAGCCATTGCAAGAACCAGCAGTAACGCTAAAATTTTCTTCATAATGTCCTCCTTTTATTTGCAGCCCGTCCCACGGGTCTGCCTGATAAGGACATTTTAATTGTGCATTTTGTATTTGTGTATGGGGTAAAACCGACATTATTTGTAGATTTTGTACATAATGCTAAGGACAATAAGAAAAGATTCCCTGCATGCTTGCATGTAAGGGAATCTTTTATATTGGCCGCCATTCCTCAACGAGTAAACCGAAGGTTTACGAGTTGGGGGATAGAATTGCGAAGCAATTCGCAGCATTATGCATGTACATCATTCCAGCCCCTTCTGCTGGTACTCCGAGGGTGACTTACCCACAAGTTTCTTAAATGTATTGGAGAAATACGCTATATCCTGATACCCGACCTTTTCCGCGACCTCATAGACCTTTACGAGCGGGTCCTTCAAGTAGTCCATCGCCCTGCGGATGCGGACGCGGATCAGATAGTTGTTGATGCCCGTATCCGTCTCGGCCTTGAACAGCCTGCCCAGATATCCCTCGCTCACTCCGAGCCTGTCTGCGAGCACGCCTACCGCGAAATCCGGATCGTTGTAATGCTCGTTGATATAGTCGATCGCGGCCTTAACATATCTGTTGTCCGTGGCTTTTACAACATTCAGCGGGATCAGGGTCTCCTCGAGCTCCTTCGCGGACGCGGGTGTGTTCGGATGCAGATGCAGGAGCTTCTGCACAGAGGCTTCGAGCTCGCCCTCCCCGAAGGGCTTTAACAGATAGTCCGAGACTCCGAGCCTTACGGCCTGCCGCGCGTACTCGAACTCATCGTAAGCGGTGAGGAAAATGATCTTGATGCCCGGCAACTTTGCCATCAGCTGCTCCGCCAGTTCCAGTCCGTCCATCTTCGGCATGCGGATATCGGAAATGACCAGATCCGGTCTCGTCATCTCTGCCGCCTCGAGGGCTTCGATGCCGTTGGACGCCTCGGCCACCACCTCACAGCCTATCAGCGCCCAGTCGGTCTCATTCTTTATTCCCATGCGGACGTATTTTTCGTCATCCACGATCATAACTCTCGTAGTCACTGCATATCCTCCCGTATTATCCCTTTATCGCGTTATCCGTTCCCGTAAGTGAGTAAGGCAGCACGACCGTCATCAGCGTGCCTCCCT
>JAFRYJ010000247.1 GCA_017437705.1 Lachnospiraceae bacterium | reverse complement strand
CTGTTCAAGACCGCATCTTCCATGGAAGAGACCGGCAGGGCGCAGATCGTTGCGCTGGACAAGACCGGGACCATCACCAGCGGCATCACAAAGGTGACGGATATCGTTCCTGCCGAAGGCGTTACGGAGGAGCAGCTTTTGAAGGCAGCCTACGCCCTTGAAAATGAGAGCGAGCATCCCCTGGCCAGGGCTGTGGTTGCCCGGGCGGAGGAGATCGGAACGGCCCTTACGCAGGTAACGGGATTTGAAGCGCTTCCCGGCCACGGCATCAGGGGCGTTATCGACGGCAGGCAGGTAATGGCCGGCAACAGGGGCCTTATATTCGAAGGGATCGAAGGCAACGAAAGCTTCCTTAAAAAAGCCGAAGAGCTGGCGGAGCAGGGCAGGACGCCTCTTTTCTTCAGGGAAGAGGACAGGCTGCTGGGACTCATCGCAGTTGCAGATACGATCAAGGAAGACAGCGCCAGGGCGATAGAACACATGCATGAAATGGGCCTTAAGGTCGTAATGATCACCGGTGACAACGAGAAGACGGCCAGGGCCATCGGAGCATCGGCCGGCGTGGATGATGTTATAGCCGGCGTATTCCCCGAGGGGAAGGAGACCGAGATCCGCAAGCTTAAAGAGCAGGGCAAGACAGTCATGATCGGCGACGGCATCAACGCTGCACCCGCCCTCACAAGAGCCGACGTGGGCATCGCCATCGGCGCAGGCACCGATGTTGCCATAGATGCTGCGGACGTGGTGCTCATGAAGGGCAGCCTTGTGGATGCGGCAAACGCCATAAAGATCGGCCGGAAGACCATCACCAATATTCACCAGAATCTTTTCTGGGCGTTCATTTATAATATTATCGGTATACCTCTGGCGGCAGGCGTGTTCACCAACTGGCTGGGCTGGAGCATGAACCCCATGTTCGGAGCAGCGGCCATGAGCCTTTCCAGCTTCTGTGTTGTCAGCAACGCACTGAGACTGAATGCGATAAAGCTCTGGAAGGCGGCCGAGGTACCCGTTGATAATAAAGAGACTAAAGAAATAACAGAGCCTGTTAAGGAGGAAGTAAAAATGGAAAAAGTTATCAGAGTTGACGGTATGATGTGCATGCACTGCGAGGCGATAGTACAGAAGGCTGTTGAAGCCCTTGATTTTGTAGAGAGCGCAAAGGCTGATCACGAAAGCGGAACAGTTACGCTTGTATGCTCTGCAGAGCCCGATATGGCTGCAGTTCAGAAGGCTGTAGAGGACCAGGATTACGTTTTCGTAGGCTGATCGTAAAGACGCGTGTTTTTCACGTCTAACTTTGTAAAAACACGATAATTATAGTATACTAATACTGCCGTACAGCATGCGGCAGTATTTTCGTGCGCAAAATTCCGGAGGCATAATGAATTACAATACAATGGTGCTTATGATGCTTTCCCTGGCAGCCCTCGAAGGCATTTACCTTATGATATTCCTCAACAGGCTGCTCAGATATTATACGGGGGCGAGCAAGGCAATAACACTGTCGCTGGCTGCGGGAGCATCACTGCTCATAATCTATTTTTCCATAAATATCTTCAGCCTTCCCGCCATGATAGTGATACACTTTATCGTGGTATCGCTTATAGTGGATCTGGTATATATAATTATTAAGAAGACCCGTGGGATCAAGGAAGGCGGGACCTTTGAAAAGATCTATCATATAGGCCTTATACCTATCGTCATTGTTGCAGCCATACTTATATACGGCAAGATCAATATGCATCATGTGGTGGAGACGGACTACACCGTTTATACGGAGAAGACGACGGAAGACCTGAGTATAGCCCTTATTTCGGATATTCATTATCCCGTGTCCACCGACGGGGAGAAGATCGCGGAGATAGTTGCGGAGATCAACGAAAAGAAGCCGGACGTACTGCTTCTGGGAGGCGATATCGTCGACGAAAGATCTTCCCTGGAAGAGGTGCGGGAGGTGTTCCGCATCCTGGGCACGGCGAAGACGAAGTACGGAGTCTATTACGTATACGGCAATCACGACAGGGGTAATTATTCGGTCCCGGATTTCACGAATGAGCAGCTGGAGAGCGCCATCACCGATGCGGGCATAAAGATACTCCTGGACGAAAGCGTTGAACTGGGCGATGATGTCACCCTCATCGGCAGGAACGACAGGAGCTATATAAGGGCGGAGCTTTCCGAGCTTATGAAGAGCGTGGATAAGGATGATCTTATAATACTCCTGGACCATCAGCCCAGGGGCTTTGATGAGGATAAAAACGAAGGCGTAGATCTTTTGCTTTCCGGCCATACCCACGGCGGGCAGATGTGGCCTGTGGGCTATATAATGACGGCCATGGGATCCAACGAGCTCAGATACGGATATAAGAAGATAGATGACTTCCAGGTCATCGTAACTTCGGGCCTGGCAGGATGGGGATACGATATAAAGACCGGTGCTCCGGCGGAGTACCTCATAGTCGCCGTTAAGAACATAAGCGAAGCCGAAACGGAGGACTAAGCCATGATCAGAAGGATAGCGGGCATAATTGCTTTACTGCTTTGCTCCCTTGCCCTTTTCGGGTGCAAGGTGGAGACGCCGGAGGAGCATGCTCAGACCGAAGGCGGCGAGCTTACCTGTACAATAAAGATCGACTGCATCACCGTCCTCGACAACATGGGCAGCCTTAAGGAATCGAAAAAGAGCCTGATACCGGAGGACGGCATCATCTGCGATACTACAGAAGTTAAATTCAACCAGGGGGATACGGCCTTTGATGTGCTGGTCAAGCTGACCAGGGACAAGGGCATCCACATGGAGTACAACAAGACCCCCGCCTACAATTCCGTTTATATAGAAGGTATAGCAAATCTTTATGAGCTGGACTGCGGCGAGCTTTCCGGCTGGACATATCTTGTCAACGGAGAGGGTAAGAATTACGGCTGCGACCAGTATGTACTGGAGGACGGAGACGTTATAGAATGGCGCTACACCTGCGACCTTGGCAGGGATACCGGCGCGTTCAAGGAGGAATAATGAGGGCGAGGGACGGCTTTTCGAGCTACAATCCGCTTTTCCTTATAGCGTTTTTCATATTTGTGGTGCTTGTAACGATGATCGTCAGGCACCCTGTTCTTGGCGCGGCATCATTTACGGGAAGCCTTTTTTATCTTATCTACCTTAAGGGAAAAAAGGCTTTGCTTTTTCTGCTTAAATTCGTGCTCCCCGTCATGATCCTTACCATGATCATAAATCCCGCATTCAACCACCGCGGCGTAACGCCCCTTTTCTATGTGAATGACAATCCCGTAACGCTGGAATCCATGATCTACGGTCTTTACGCGGCTTTCATCTTCGGCGCCGTAATGATGTGGTTCTCAGCCTACAACGAGATAATGACGACGGATAAATTCGTCTACGCCTTCGGCAGGCTGCTGCCGGCCCTTTCACGTGTGCTGTCGATGGCACTGAGGTTCATACCCAGGTTTTCAAGGCACATAAGGACCGTATCATCGGCCAGACGGTGTCTGGGTATGTCGCCGGAGGAGGGCAGCATCATGAGGAGGATACGGAACGGAGCCGTCATATTCTCATCCACGGTAACGTGGGCTCTGGAGAATTCCGTGGACACGGCGGACGCCATGGCGTCCCGGGGCTACGGAACAGGTCATCGCACCACATATGCGACCTACAGGTTTGACAGGAGAGATGCGGTGATGTCTGTAATAACGGCGGCCCTGGCGATACTTGTCATCGTTCTCCTGTGGCGGGGGAACCTGTATATGCAGTTTTACCCGTCCATAGATTTTAACCCCGTAACTCCCGCTTCCGTCATCTGCGGAACGGTGTTCGTTTTACTTTGCTGGTTACCCCTTATCATAGATTTTCAGGAGACCGTAACATGGCGTTACTTGACATCAAAGATCTGAGCTTCACATATCCGGGCAGGACGCAAAGCGCTCTTAAAGGCATCACCTTCTCTGTGGAAGAGGGTGAATTTGTGGTGCTCTGCGGAGAGTCGGGCTGCGGCAAGAGCACGCTTCTCAGAAACCTGAAGACGATCCTCAAACCCTACGGAAAGCGCAGCGGCGAGATCCTTTACAGAGGCGTTCCACTGGACAGCGTAAAGGACAGGCAGCAGGCCGAGGAGATCGGCTTCGTGCTGCAGAATCTGGAGAACCAGATCGTCACCGACAAGGTATGGCACGAGCTGGCCTTCGGCCTGGAGAACCTGGGCATCGACAGGGATACCATGAGGCTCCGGGTAGCCGAGATGGCAAGCTTTTTCGGCATTCAGGAATGGTTCCACAATGATGTATCCGAGCTCTCCGGCGGCCAGAAGCAGATGCTTAACCTTGCCGCGGTTATGGCCATGCAGCCCAGGGTCCTTATCCTGGACGAGCCCACATCACAGCTCAATCCCATTGCGGCGTCGGATTTCCTGAATACCATTGCGAAGATCAACAGGGACCTGGGGACCACGGTCATCCTCTCCGAGCACAGGCTGGAGGACGTACTCCCCAATGCGACGAAGATAATAGTGATGGACAAGGGCACCATCGCGGCGTGGGAGGAGCCCAGGCGCATAGGTCGTATCCTTGCGGAAAAGAAGCATACGATGCTGTCGGCTATGCCGGTGGCGATGCAGTCGGTTTACAGACTGGGCAGAGAGGTGCCGGAGGTATGCCCCATCACAGTGGGTGAGGGCAAGCGCTGGATCGACACGCTGGGAGAGCCTGCGGGAAAGCTTCCGGAAATACCGGATAAAGGAAAACTGGAGCCGGCTGTCACATTTAAGGACGTCTGGTTCAGATATACAAGGGACGGCGATGATGTTATAAGGGACCTGAATGCCGTCATATATAAAGGCGAGATCTTCTCGATAATCGGCAGCAACGGCGCGGGCAAGTCCACGGCAGCATCACTGATGTCGGGCATCAACAGGCCCTACAGAGGAAAGATAAGCATTTTCGGAGAAGTTAAGAATACTTATAAAGGCTCTAAGATAGGCAGCGAGGTATCGCTCCTTATTCAGAATCCCCAGAGCTTTTTCGTAAAGGATACGGTAAGGGAGGATCTGGGCGAGGTGTTCAAAGGCTCCGGCATCGATAAAAAGACGGCTCAGCAGAGGATCCTGGATGTGGCAAAGCTCACATATATTGAGGAGTTCCTGGATTATCATCCCTACGATCTTTCCGGCGGCGAGCAGCAGAGGGCTGCACTGGCGAAGGTGCTTCTCAGGGATTCGGAGATCCTGGTCCTGGACGAACCGGTAAAGGGCATGGACGGATTCCTTAAAAAGAAGATGGCGGACATCATGCTGGATCTTAAAAAGATGGGAAAGACGGTGGTGCTGGTGTCCCACGACCTTGAGTTCTGCGCAGGCATTTCAGACAGATGCGCGCTGTTCTTCGACGGCGGCATCGCGGCCATCAACGATCCAAGATCCTTCTTTGCAGAGAACAGTTTTTACACAACGGCGGCCAACAGGATGGTAAGGCATATAGATCCGCGCGTTGTTACCATAGAGGATATAGTGGCATTATGGAAAGCGGAAAACTGTCAAAAAGAACAATAACGGCATGCATCTGCATCTTCCTGCTAATACCCGTGGTGGTATACCTGGGCGTAACGATGTTCGACGACAGGGCTTATTACATCATAAGCCTTATCATCGCTGCATTGTCCATGGTACCGTTCTTCCTTGTGTTTGAGGGACGGAAGCCCAGATCCCGGGAGCTGGTTATTATCGCGGTCATGATAGCGGTCACCGTCGTAGGACGTATGGCCTTCTTCATGGTGCCCCAGTTTAAGCCTACCACGGCCATCGTTATAATCTCCGGGTTCTGCCTGGGGCCCGAGACAGGCTTTATAATCGGGTCGACATCGGCGTTTATCTCCAACCTGTTTTTCGGCCAGGGGCCCTGGACGCCCTGGCAGATGTTCACCTTCGGTCTCATCGGTTTTCTGGCCGGCGTACTGCACAGGTTCAACCTGCTGGAGAGGAACAGGATACAGCTGTGTATCTTCGGCGGATTGAGCGCCCTTCTGATCTACGGCATCTTCCTGGACCTCGCATCCGTATTCATGATGACATCATCCAACGTGACCGCGGATACCATACTGGCTACATTCGTTTCCGGATTTCCCCTTAACGTGATCCATGCGGCGGCGACGGTGATCTTTATGTTTCTCCTCGGCATACCCATGATCAAGAAGCTGGAAAGGATAAAGATAAAGTTCGGGCTAATGGAGATGTAGGATCGTTACACCGATCAAAAATGAACAAATTGTGAAGTTTTCTTGAATAAACTTGTAATAAAACCGTCCCGGTGTTAAAATATCTGTATCAGACAAGGGGTGGTTTTTTTATGAAGAAATACAGGAAAAGAATACTTGCCTTTATACTCTGTGCATCAATGTTCTTCTGCAGCGGCATCACAGCCTATGCGGACAAAAAATCTGATGCGCAGGAAGAGATAGACAGACTGGAAGAGCAGCAGAAGGAGCTTCAGAAAAAGGTCGAAGAGCTTAAGGCTCACAAGGAGAGCACCCAGGCCTATATCAACCAGCTGGACGAGCAGATCCGGCAGCTCCTGGCTCAGATCCAGGTAAAGCAGGACGAGATCAACGCCAAGGAGCAGGAGATCGAGGCCATCAAGGAAGAGATCGAGATCACCAAGGCGGAGCTGGAGGAAGCCAAGAAGCGCGAGGCCCAGCAGTACGATGCCCTTAAGAGCCGGTTCCAGGTAATGTACGAGAACGGCAAGGTGTCGGAGGCTCAGAAGTATCTTCAGCTTATCATGGGAGCCGACGATCTGGAGGACGTTTTCGCAGCTCAGAATTACATGGCCGAGATGTCTAATTACGACGCGGTCCTCTGGCAGGAATTCGTGGATACGAAGAATCAGATAGCTGCCTACGAAGCACAGCTTGAGGCTGACGAGAAGAAGCTGGAGGAAGAGAAGGAAGATCTCGAGAACGAGAAAAAGGAGCTGGAGATCCAGCAGCAGAGCCTGGAGATGCTCATTTCCGAAAAGGAAGCGGAGCTTGTTTCCATCAACGAAGAGATCAGCGATGTTACAGACGATATAGCAGTATTAAAGGAGCAGGAAGAAGATAACAAAGCCATAATCAGGGCTATTGAAGCACAGGAAGCCGAGGCAAGAAGGCGTGCGCAGGAAGCGGCGGCGGCGCAGTCTTCGGGAAATGCAGGTACTGCGGCATCATCCGGAGGAGGGCTCTCAGCCAATTACGGAACATCCAATGTCGATACATCCGGCCTTGTTAATACCGGATACTATATCTTCCCCTGCAGCGGGTATATCTCATCCGGTTACGGCGGGCGTTCCGCACCCACAGCCGGCGCCACGGCATGGCATGCGGGCATAGATATCGCAGGCGGATCCGGATCGCCCATCAGGGCTTCGGCGGCAGGCGTTGTTACGACAGTCGCATATAACAGCGCCCGCGGAAACTACATCGTAGTTAATCACGGCGGCGGAATATGCACCCTTTATCAGCACTGCAGCGCCATCTACGCATCACCCGGTCAGTCGGTAGCACAGGGCCAGACTATTGCGGCAATCGGCTCCACCGGAGTTTCCACCGGTCCTCACTGTCATTTCGAATTCTGGGTAAACGGCGTGCCGGTAAATCCACTGGCATATGTATCGCCATAAAAGAATATAAAAACACCCTTACCATTGCGCACTGGTCCTCGCTTCGCTGCGGATGTGCTAATGGTAAGGGTGTTTTATATTGGTCGGACCGGTACTTTGTTGCACTGCGGAGGCGCTAATGACAAGGTTGTTTTTTATTTGGCGGGACTTAAACGGAAAGCCGTTCTGAACAGTATCAGGACGGCTTTTCTGCAGTGTTTAAATAACATATATAATTGTCAGTCACCTTTATATGTATTAAAATATATTAGTTAAAGTTTGTTATCACGGAGCATTTCCAATACATTTCTGCATTAAGCAGAGGAGCGGAATTATGAAAAAGAGAATACTGGTATTACTGATGGTGTTCGGGATAATTGCAGCACAGCTTTTTCCGCCGTTATCGGCTGAAGCCGCAGAGGGTGATCCTGTAATATACAGGTTTACGCTTGGCAGGGTGCCTCATGCGGGTGACGATGCAACTTTCGCCTATATTAAAGAAGTTGACGGACTGAACTCTGCCAGTAGTAGCCAGTGGATACCGACAGCAGAAGACGCCGAGATTGCAAAGGCTGTATGGGCCGGAGACTACAGTTTAGATTATGGGGTCTACAAAGGGAAGTTCCGGGCCGGAGAGACCTATTACGCCGTTTCGTTCATTAATTTCGGGGACGGTGATACGGCAGATGTGAGCCGTGTAAGCCTGATTGAAACTGATACGTTCAGGCAGTATGGCGATGCTGTGGTGAATGCAGAAGAAAATAGGGTCGTTATTGCATACTCCGTGACCATCCCTTCGGTAACCGTTACAGTGGAATTCGGATCCGATCATGCGGATTTTGCCGAAAGGGTCGCAGAGAAATCTGAAGACGTTGTCATGACTGCGTCCAACGGAACCATCACGTATATAGCAGAAAAAGGCAGAGACCGCTGGAATGATACGCTGGATCCCATCCGCAATGCTTTATACGACATGGGTACCCTGGAGGATAATGGCGAAAGGGTCTATATGTCGATGGGCTGCGGCATCAATATGAAGCCCATGGACAGCTATTCGGATGCCGAAGCATGGTACAACGAACTGGACAGCGAGATATACGAACACGGCGCAGATGAAGAGGATGTTACATTCTATGTCCAGTGGGCGAAGCCCACGGGCGGGGCGATCGAGGTCGCAGATCCGCTCTGCGGTACCGAAGTCATCATTGATGAAGAGGATCATGTTCAGGAGCCTCTGCCGGAGGTGACCGTAACAGACGGAAATGTAATG
>JAFRYJ010000246.1 GCA_017437705.1 Lachnospiraceae bacterium | reverse complement strand
GATGGATATGGTGGTGGATTTGCCCGCGCCGTTGACGCCCAGGAAGGCGAAAAGCTCTCCCTCCTTCACGTGGAAGGAAAGGTCCTGCACAGCCTTCACCTTTCCGAAGCTCTTGCTCAGGTGCTCTATCTCTATTATATGTTCCGTTCTGTCTTTGATCAGTTCTGTCACTTTGTTATCTGCTCCTTTCGCCCGGCGCTTACTGCCGGACTCTATCTAATATACCACAAAAACATGCATTCAGTGCATATAAACAAGTTGGGGAGCCCTGCTGCAGAGCTCCCGCTTTGAATACATTATTCTTCTGCCGCCGCTTTTCTGCCTTTATATCTGAGGATCTGGATCACCACGAATACCGCCAGTATAAACGGATAGAACAGGAACGGTATTATGGAAAAGCTGGCGATCTCCGCCATTCCGGCAGCGATAAGGAGCTGCGCGCCGTAGGGAATGATGCCCTGCATAATGCATGACGTGGTATCCAGCAGGGACGCCGTCATCTTCGGTTCGATGCCGTATTCCGTGCTGATATCCTTCGCGATGGGCGCCGCGATAACGATGGCCACCGTGTTGTTGGCCGTCGCGATGTCCATGAACATCGTGAGGAAGGATATGCCGAACATGGCTCCCTTCTCGGTGCCCGCCTTCTTCCTGATGAACGATAGTATGGCCTCGAAGCCGCCGCCCGCCTTCATCAGTGCCGCGATGGACGCCACCAGAATAGTAACGATGATGGTCTCGAACATGCCGCTGATGCCGCTGCCCATGGAAGACAGCGCCGATGCATATGTGAGCGAACCGGTAAATACGCCTACCAGTGCGAAGAGCACGATGCCCGACAGCAGGATTATGAACACATTTATGCCGAATACCGACATCACCAGTACAATAAGGTAAGGCAGTGCCTGCCAGATGTTGTAGGTGAATTCGCCCAGAGGCTTGGCCGGGCTTACGCAGGCGTAGATCACAAGTATTATGATCGTAATAACAGCCGCCGGCAGCGCCGCCCTGATGTTCACGCGGAACTTGTCCTTCATCTCCACACCCTGGGTCTTAGTGGCCGCGATGGTGGTATCGGAGATGAACGAAAGGTTGTCGCCGAACATGGCTCCGCCTACTACTACGCCGATGCAGAGAGGTACCGACAGCTGTCCGCCCTTGGCCACCTCGAAGGCGATGGGGGTGAGCACGGTGATGGTGCCCACGCTGGTGCCCATGGCCATGGAGATCAGGCAGGCGATTATAAACAGCCCGGGAACCGCGAAATTACCGGGAATTATGCTGAGGAGCAGGTTTGCCGTAGACTGTGCTCCGCCCGCTGCTCCGGCTATGCCGCTGAATGCTCCGGCCATAATGAAGATGAACAGCATTATCACGATGTTGTCGTCGCCTATGCCCTTTGCGCAGGTGTGGATCTTGTCCTCGAAGCTCAGCTTCCTGTTCTGCACGAAGGCCACGATAAGGGCTATGGTAAAGGCCAGTACCACCGATACCACGTAGAAGCCCATCTGCCCCTCGGACGGGGCTATATATTCAAAATAGATACCGTTGCCCAGATAGAGCACCAGGAATACCAGTATGGGTAAGAGCGCGCTCCATTTAGGCTTTATGTTTTCTGTGCACATTTTTGTTCCTCCTCTTCGGCGTCAGCGGGTCCGGCGCTGTCCGCTCCGGGCTGTCTGCACTGCCTTTTTACAGTTTTGCAAACTTGACGCCGCCGGTTAACAATACTACTACATTTTGCCGTATTGTTCAATGCCTGAGGGGCCTGCGTTGACTTTTGCGCACCTCCTCGGTACACTTGAAAAAGCAAGCTGAAACGGAGGCATCATATGACTTTTCAGAATATAACCATCATCGGCGGAGGGATACTGGGTTCCCAGATAGGGCTGATGTGCGCATATGCGGGAAAAGACGTTACGTTCCTGCTGCGCTCAAAAGATTCGATAAAGCGCACGGAAGAAAAGCTTAAATATTTCTCAGATAAAATACTTTCCCATCTGGAGCGGGCCGGGACAATGTCCGGCACTCCCATGTGGGCCTATTACTGTCCTCCCGGACTTATCAAAGACCGGGCGGCGAGGACTCCCGATGAGGTAAAGGATATAATGGCGCTGGCGGTAAAACGTTTCCGCGTGAATATTAAGACGGAGCTCTCCCGGGAAAAGGCCTGTAAAGATGCAGATCTTGTCATCGAAACGATGAAGGAGGATCCGGAGGCAAAGGCCGAAGTCTACGAAAGTATTAAGGATCTGCTCCCGGAGCGGGCGGTCATCATTACAAACACTTCTTCACTGCTGCCCTCCATGTTTGCAGATCTTACAGGCAGGCCGGAGAATTACTGCGCGGTGCATTTTTCAAACATCATCT
>JAFRYJ010000015.1 GCA_017437705.1 Lachnospiraceae bacterium | reverse complement strand
GCCATGGAATACCTTGCGACTACCGAGGGCTCGTATTTGTCTGCGGCGTCGGCGATGACATCATCATACCTGGTGAGCTCCCTGAGGAGATCCAGAGCCGGCTCGTCGCTTATAAGAGCGGGATCGGGAGAGGAGACGCCGGCGTTTATCTTATTCAGCAGGCTGCAGCACCTTGCATGGGTGTACTGCACGTAGGGGCCGGTCTCGCCCTCGAAGCTTAAGATATTGTCCCAGACGAACACAACGTCCTTGATGCGCTGATTGTAGAGGGTGCTGAATATTACGGCACCCACGCCGACCATGCGTGCGACCTCGTCCCTGCGGGGAAGATCCGGGTTCTTTTCTTCGATTATCTCCGTCGTTTTTGCGATCGCTTCGCGTAATATGTCCTCCACGAATATGACATTGCCCTTGCGGCTGGACATCTTGCCGCCGGGAAGGGATACGAGGCCGTAGGGCACGTGAACAAGGCCCTTATACCAGTCGTAGCCCATAAGCTCGATGACCTTGAACCACTGGGCGAAGTGCAGCTTCTGCTCAAGTCCGGTTACATAGATGCATTTTTCGAAATCGTAAAAGTTCTTGCGGTAGATGGCGGCTGCGATATCACGGGTGGCGTACAGCGTGCTGCCGTCTTTCTTGAGGACGAGACAGGGAGGCATGTTGTATTCGGAAAGATCCACCATCATTGCGCCGTTATCTTCTATAAGAAGACCCTTCTCCTTAAGCTCCTCGATGGCGGGAACCATCTTGTCGTTGTAGAAGGCCTCTCCGTTATAAGAATCGAAGGATACGCCAAGGATGTCGTAGACCCTCATGAATTCCGCAACGGAGATCTCCCTGAACCACTGCCAGATGGAGATGGCTTCGAGATCGCCCTGTTCCATTTTTACGAACCATGCGCGGGCATCATCCTCAAGAGAGGGGTCTGCCTCGGCCTCCGTGTGGAATCTTACGTAGAGCTCCATCAGCTCCTCGATGCCCTTTTCCTGAACAAGCTCCTTATTTCCCCATTTTTTGTAGGCAACGATGAGCTTTCCGAACTGGGTACCCCAGTCGCCGAGGTAATTGATCCTCTCGACCTTATAGCCCTGCTTTTCAAATATGTGATACAGGGAGTTTCCGATGATGGTGGTACGGAGATGGCCCACATGGAAGTTTTTGGCCACGTTGGGAGAGGAGTAGTCTAAGCATACCGTTTTTCCCTTTCCGATATCGGAAGCGCCGGGATCCTTTTCGGTATCGAGCATCGCCAGAAGGCTTGCTGCCAGGGCGGGCCTGTCGATATAGAAATTCAGATAACCGCCGGCGTTCTCGATCTTTTCGAGGAAATCCGGCTTTTCTATATGGGAGGCCAGCATCTCCGCGATAACGGGAGGCGCTTTTCTGAAGGACTTTGCAAGCCTGAAGCAGGGGAATGCAAAATCGCCCATATCCTTCTGAGGGGGCACCTCGAGGAAGGCTTCGATATCATCGACGGCAAGGGGTGTATCTGAGGATGATGCTTTTATGGCATCATAAATAAGCTCTGCAATTTTATTCTTCATAAAAACCTCGCAAAATTAAAGTTTTACCATGAAGGTATAATATATCCGGTATGCGTAAAGCTTCCGGAGAAGTATTTTCATAATACACCAGAGACCGCGATTTATCCAGAAAAACATTGTACTTACGGCGATAATGTATTATAATGCTTTGGTATCTTATTAAATAAATAAAGGTATTTCAGAGGTCGGACATGTTAGATATCAAGTTATTAAGGAATAATTTCGAAGAAGTAGAAAAGGCTCTGGCAAACAGAAAAGAGGATTTCGATCTGGGCCAGTTCAAGGTGCTGGACGAGAACAGAAGAGCGCTCCTTGTAGAAGTTGAAGCGCTGAGGGCAGAGCAGAACAATGCATCAAAGCAGATCCCCGTTCTTAAAAAGGAAGGCAAGGACACGGCTCCCCTTATGGAGGAGATGAAGGAGCTTTCCACAAAGATCAAGGAGCTGACCGGCAAGGTTGCGGACGCAGAAAAGGCGCTCAACGACTACATGCTCACCATCCCCAACATCCCCAATCCCGCCGTTCCCGACGGAGAGACGGATGCGGACAATGTTGAGATAAGAAAATGGGGCGAGCCCCGTGAATTCGATTTCGAGCCCAAGGCTCACTGGGATCTAGGTGCAGATCTCGGAATACTGGATCCCGAAATGGCAGCCAGGACCACAGGCGCACGTTTCCATTTCTACAAGGGCATCGGCGCAAGGCTGGAGAGGGCCATCGGCAACTTCTTCCTGGATTTCCACGAGGACAAGCAGGGTTATGTTGAGATCTTCCCTCCTTTCATGGTTTCAAGGGACAGCATGATCGGCACGGGCCAGCTGCCCAAGTTTGAAGAGGATGCTTATAAGGTATACGGCGACGGAAGAGAGTACTTCCTGGTTCCCACCGCAGAGGTGCCCGTTACAAATATGTACAGGGATACCATCCTCGACGGAACAAGGCTTCCGCTCAAGTACTGCGCTTATACCGCATGCTTCAGGGCAGAGGCGGGTTCGGCCGGAAGAGATACGAGAGGCCTTATCAGGCAGCATCAGTTCAATAAGGTAGAGCTGGTTAAGTTCACGAAGCCGGAGCAGTCATACGAAGAACTTGAAAAGCTTACGAATGATGCGGAAGAAGTTCTTCAGGAGCTTGGCCTTCCTTACAGAGTCGTAAGGATCTGCGTAGGCGACCTGGGATTCACCGCAGCCCTCAAGTACGATATCGAAGTATGGATGCCCAGCTACGGCAGATACGTTGAGATCTCCAGCTGCTCGAATTTCGAGACATTCCAGTCAAGAAGGGCGAACATCCGTTATAAGGATTCGGCAGCGGACAAGCCTCAGTTCGTGCACACGCTCAACGGTTCAGGCGTTGCCATGGGACGTACGACGGCAGCCATCCTGGAGAACTATCAGCAGGCCGACGGCAGCATAGTTATTCCCGAAGTTTTAAGGCCTTATCTCGGAGGGCTTGAAATCATCACCCCTATTGATGTATGATAGCAGGGCAGTAAGTTTTGCTTTTAAATGTTTTGCGGCGTGACCTTGCGGGACCGCGGCAGAGCGTTTAAAATATAGTTGGGTTCTAAAGACCCGAGTGTCTGCGTAGCTCAGCAGGATAGAGCGACCGCCTCCTAAGCGGTAG
>JAFRYJ010000245.1 GCA_017437705.1 Lachnospiraceae bacterium | reverse complement strand
CAAGCAGGTGGCCATGCTGGTGCCTACGACCATACTTGCCCAGCAGCATTACAACACCTTTACGGACAGGTTCAGGAACTTCCCCGTAAACGTGGAGATGCTGTGCCGGTTCCGCACGAAAAAGGAGCAGGACCAGATCGTTAAAGACCTTCAGAAAGGTGCTGTCGATATAGTCATCGGCACCCACAGGCTGCTGTCGAAGGACGTCAGGTTCAAGGATCTGGGGCTTCTTATAATAGACGAGGAGCAGCGACTGGGCGTCGCCCACAAGGAGAAGATCAAGCAGCTGAAGGAAGACGTGGACGTTCTTACGCTTACTGCAACGCCTATCCCCAGGACGCTGCACATGGGGCTCTCCGGCATCAGGGATATGAGCATACTGGAGGAGCCGCCGGAGGACCGTCAGCCGATCCAGACCTACATAATGGAATTCAACGAGGAGATCATCAGGGAGGCCATCGAGCGCGAAGTCAAAAGGGGAGGCCAGGTATACTTCGTTTACAACCATATAGCCTCCATCGCGGACATGACATCCCGGATCAGCTCCCTGGTGCCCGACGTGACCGTGGAATACGCCCACGGCCGCATGAGTGAGACGCGTCTGGAAGATATAATGTACAGCTTCATCAACAGGGAGATAGATGTGCTGGTGTCGACGACGATCATCGAGACGGGGCTGGATATCCCCAACGTTAATACGATGATCATCAATGATGCCGACAAGATGGGCCTTGCCCAGCTGTACCAGCTCCGCGGCAGGATCGGCCGCAGCTCCAGGACGGCCTACGCATTCCTGATGTACCGCAGGGACAAGCTTATCAGAGAAGTGGCGGAGAAGAGGCTGAAGGCCATAAGGGAGTTCACGGATCTGGGCTCCGGCTTCAAGCTGGCCATGAGGGATCTGGAGATCAGAGGCGCCGGCGACCTGCTGGGGGCGCGGCAGAGCGGCCATATGGAAGCCGTGGGCTACGATCTTTACTGCAGGATGCTGAAGGACGCGGTGCTTACCCTTAAGGGCGATGAGCCCGAGGATGAAGGACCGGAGACCGAGATCGACGTTCCCGTTGATGCCTTCATTCCCGGCACATATATAAGGAACGAGGCCAAAAAGCTGGATATGTACAAGAGGATCTCCCTCATAAGGACAAAGGAGGACTTCGACGAGATCTACGATGAGATGACGGACCGTTTCGGCGACGTTCCCAAAGAGACGGAGAACCTTATGAACGTAGCCCTCCTGAAGGAGCTGGCCCGCAGCATACACATCACGTCCGTAAGGCAGAACGACAGGGAACTGATCCTTACGATGGACCGGGACGCGGACATCGACGTAAACGGGATCCCGGAGCTTGTGAATATGTATAAGGGGCGGCTTTCCTTCAGGAACACCGATAATCCCTATTTCATATACAGGCCGGATGATGCGGACCGCAGAGATCCGCTGAAATGTGAATTTTCGGTGATAAACAATTTCAAAGCATTGCTTGAGAACAGGGAATAAATTATAATCTTACCGTATCATGAAGGCGGCAGCGGCGCGCAGCGCGCGGGGATCGCGGGCGCTCCCTGAAAACGCCGGAACGATGCCCGCATCACGCCCCGGACCGGATGCGTTTCCGCATGGGGACGGTGCTGCGGATATGTATGTTTTCAGAAAGGAAATCATCATGAAGTTTTTTAAGAAGGCAGTCGGGATCGTAATGGCTGTATCGATGGCGGCAGTATTGTTTGCAGGCTGCGGCGGCAAGAAGACGGAGGAAGAGAGCGAGACGACCCCGGTCGAGGAAACGGAAACGGAGACCGAAGAGCTTACGTTCGATCCGGATGAGACGGCCGTTACCCTGGGTGACGATACCGCTCCCGCATCGGAGCTTCTGTTCTACTATGCCATCACAAAGACCCAGTGGGAAAACAATTACGGCATAAACGACTGGGATGTGGAGCTCACCAGCAAGGGCATCACCTACGGCGAGTATCTTAAGGAGCAGGTGCAGAGCACGGTGCTCCAGGACATCTATCTGAACAGGATAGCCGATGAAAGGGATATTAAGATCACCGACGAGGAGATCGTGGCGATACAGGAGAAGGCCCAGGCATATCTTGACAGCATCGATCCGGAATATGTAAAGAGATTCGGGCTTAATCTTGATAATGTCACGGAGGTCCTTATAAGGGTCACCAGGGCACAGGCTGCCTACGACGATCTTATTGCCGAGAAGAGGGCCACCCTTACGGAGGAGGATCTGGAGTCCTGCAAGTACAGGCATGTACAGCACATCCTCATATCCACCGACAGGGAATACGAGACCGACGAGAACGGGGATATCGTAGTGCCCACCGACGAGGAGACGGCAGAATTCAAGGCGCAGAAGAGGGCACAGGCCCAGGATATCCTTGACAGGGCCAGGAACGGCGAAGACTTCGAGGAGCTGGCAAAGGAATACACTGCCGATTCCGGCGTGGATTATTATATCAACAAAGAAGGCACAGGCCCCGACGGCATGAGGTATTACGATGCCTTTGCCGAGGCTGCCAACGCGCTCGATGAAGGCGGCATCAGCGATATCGTGGAGGTCACTTACGGGTACCACATCATCAAATGTGTCAGCCTCGTCGACGAGGATACCTTCGAATCGGCAAAGACAGATCTGGCTGCAACTAAGGTGGATACGGAATACTACGACTGGATGGAGACCGCCGAGTGCACCTTCTTCAGCAAATGGGCGGATCTTAAGGTCGAATAAACGCCAGGAGACCGGGGTATGAACGGATTTAAAACGCGGATCTTTTCCGCGGCTCTGGCATCGCTTCTGATGCTCTCAGGCTGCGTCGGAGGATCCGGCGGCAGTGACGGCGGTTCAAAGATCGAGGAAGATAAGGACGTTGCCTTCATGATAGGGGATGTGGAGGTAACGAACGCCGACTTTTACACCGGATACTGCTGCACGAAAAATTCATATGAGAAGGAACAGGGCATCAGCGACTGGAATGCGGCCATAGACGGCAGTACCACATATCACGACTTGCTTATGGAAAACTGTACCGTCAGCTCGGCCTTCATGGCCTGGATGCTGTCGAAGGCAGGGGATTTCGATATTCAGATCGATCCGGAGGAGCAGGCCCGTATACAGGAAGATGCAGACCGGATGAAGGGACTCATCACGAAGGAGCAGCGCGAGCAGTTCGGGATCACGGACGAGGACATCGAGCTGGCTGCGGAGCATTCCGCCGTTTCGAACGCCGTCTTCGAAGCCTACGGGGAGAAGCTTAAGGAAGAGCTTACCGACGACGAGAAGAACGGCTGCATCTGCGGCGAATACCGTTTTATTGCCGTTTACAAGAAGGAAGCGGGCACCGGAGATGAGACTTCTTCAAAGGATGATGATGCCGAAACACGCATCCGGGACGCTCAGGAGGCCTTAAAAGGCGGCATGAGCATGAAGAAGGCCATAGAGACGTATTCCGACAGCCGCCGGGAGACCGGCGTCAGGGCAGAGGAGAAGGTCATCATAGCAAGGAACGGCATGGTACGTGACAGCGGTTATGTGCTTGAAAAAAGACTTTCCGAAGCCGTAAATCCTCTGGAAGACGGCTCTATTAGTGAAATAATAGAGACCGTCCGGGGATATTATATCTTCGAATGCGTAAAAGCCGTCAGCAATAAGGAAACGGAGGCTGCCGTCGATATACTTGTGCAGAATAAGATAACAGCCGAGTTTTCATCATGGATGGACAGGTCTGACATCAGCTATTCGGATCTCTATGCAGAAACGATCAAAAACGGAAGATGACGGTCTTCCCGGAGGAATATGGATAAAAACAAGGACAGTAAAAATAAGCGTTCGAAAGCCGTTACCGTGATCGAGACGATCATCATCATTATCGCGGCAGCGGTATTTCTCGTGAGCGCGTTCTTTCTTCTGCGGTATTACTGGACCGGCATCATGGCCGAGGACAGACATGCTGAGGAGAGGGAGATGATAGAATCCGACGCCCCCACACCGGAGGCGAAGTATTCAAAGCTTTACGACCAGAATCACGATTTTATCGGCTGGGTATCCATCGAGGGAACGAATGTAAGCTATCCGGTAATGCATACGCCGGATGATCCCGAGTTTTACCTGCACGCGAATTTCAATAAGGAATACGAATATGCGGGCGTTCCCTTCCTGGACGCGAAGTGCAATGCGAACCCGGAGAAGGGCGGCATAACAAGGAATCTTATAATCTACGGCCACAACATGAAGAACAGGACCATGTTCTCGGCACTTACGGATTACAGCGACAAGTCCTTCTGCGACGAGCATCCCATCATCAATTTCGATACCCTCTGGGAGGAGGGGCGGTATCAGGTGGTCGCGGTCATCATGACCGACGCCTGGGGCGAGGACGGCGTGGACGGCAAGGGCTTCCAGTACAGCGAATATCCGGACTTCGCAAGTGAAGAGGAATTCAATACATATATGCAGAATGTCAACAGATACAAGCTGTATGACACAGGCGTAGAGGTAGTGTACGGCGACAGGCTGCTCACCCTGTCAACATGCCAGTATACGCAGGAGGATGGCAGATGCGCCATCATAGCGAAAAAGATCAACTAGTGCATAATGGGGACCGGCAGCGACGGCATTCCCATCAAATAAATAATATGTCAATTATCAACGGAGGGAGATCACAGTGAACGTATTGATCATGAATTGCGGAAGTTCTTCGCTTAAGTACCAGATCATTAATATGAAGAACGAGGAAGTTTTAGCCAAGGGACTTGCCGAGAGGATCGGCAGTGAAATGGGGCGCGTTGTCTATGAACCGACAAACGGGGAAAAGATCGTTATCGACAAGCCTCTTCCTGACCATGAAGTGGCTCTGAGGACTGTCATCGATGAGCTTACGGACAAGGAGCACGGTGTTATCGGCTCACTTAAGGACATCGACGCGGTAGGCCACAGAGTAGTGCACGGCGGCGAGACCCTTATACAGCCCGTTCTTCTTACGAAGAAAATTGTCGATAAGATCGAAGATATCAAAGACATGGCGCCTCTTCACAATCCCGCACATGTTATAGGCATGAGGGTATGCCAGTCCCTTATCAAGGGAGTTCCCGAAGTGGCATGCTTCGATACCGCTTTCCATTCCACGATCCCCGAGAAGGCTTATCTCTTTGGTCTTCCCTACGAATATTATACAGATTACAAGGTAAGAAAATACGGATTCCACGGTATTTCCCACAGCTATGTTTCACAGAAGGCCGCAAAGATGCTGGGCAAGCCCTATTCAAGGACTAAGACCATCGTCTGCCATCTCGGAAACGGCGCATCCGTATCTGCCGTACAAAACGGCAAGTGCGTAGACACATCAATGGGCTTCACCCCCCTTGACGGCCTTATCATGGGCACCAGAAGCGGTTCTGTAGATGCATCGGCTCTCGGATATGTAATGGATAAGACGGGCATCGATATGCACGAGATGGTAAGGATCCTGAACAGGGAATCCGGTATGAAGGGAATGACCGGTTTTACGGACTTCCGTGATATCGAGGCAGGAATGAATGAAGGCAACGAGGCCTGCAAGAGAGGTATGGAAGCATTCTGCTACAGAGTAGCCAAGACGATCGGTTCTTATGTTGCCGCAATGAACGGCGTTGATGATATCGTATTCACAGCCGGCATCGGCGAGAATTCAGCCACTGTAAGAAAACTCGTCTGCGAATATCTCGGATACCTGGGCGTCAAGCTCGACGCCAGGGCAAACAAGAAGCGCGGCGATGCAAGGATGATCACCACAGAGGATTCCGTAGTTAAGGTATTCGTTATCCCTACGAACGAAGAGCTTATGATCGCCAGGGAGACGGTCGCACTCGTTAAAAACAAAAAATAAGTAAAATAAGCAAAATAAGATCCCCCGCACCCGCGGACCCTTCGGTCATGCTCGTGCGAGGGATCTATTTAGTGGCGGTTGCGGATCCCATTTAAGCAAAATAATACACTCCGTACGAACGTGCCGTAAGGCCCGAGAGTACGGAGTGCTGTTATTTTGCTTGCTTGCCCGAAGGGTCCGAGAGAAAAACAGATATACGGGTTTGTCTTATGCAAACCGCTTCATTACCTCCAGGGCGTCGCCCTTTGCAAGGCATTCCAGATGTTCCTCGAAAAAGGCGTGGGACTCGGGTCCCATGTAGATGGGGATACCGAATTCGCCGGCCGTAAGGCAGAGGCGCCTGAATGCCTCGTCTCCGGGCCTGTCTTTTTCCAGGACAAGATAATATGTATCCGAAAGATCGTCCTTGTAAAGGAAGCTTCTGTCACAGCTGCCGATCTGTACGGAATTTGCCAGATCGGAGATGACGGAAAGTCTGTCAAAGGAGAAGATGTCCGCAACGGCGGCGGGATCCTGATAGAATCCGAATGTGGCAGGGGGTTCCTCGGGGCCTTCGCCGGACTCGGGCATTTCGCGGATGCCGTCGCCTCCCGACACGGTCATGGAGATCTCTTTTAGGGCCTGGGAGAGTATGAGCTTCAGGAAATCCTCCGGACGGTCGATCTTCGTTAACGTAAAAATTATTTTCTCCGCGCCTACGCGCTTTGTTTCGATGATAAGGGGCTTGCCGGCAGCATCGAATCCGAATTCATCCGACGCCTGCTCCATGATCTCCCTTATAAACTCATGTGTCTTCTGATTTCCCGATGCAAGCTCGTTCAGCGTGATGTCCCTGTCGCTCAAGTCCGCACCGGAAAGTGTGCAGCGGATCTGATTCTCACTTAATCTTTCCAGCTTCATAAAAACTCACCCCTTTCCGCAACACGTATGATGTGGTAAAACCCGAAATTCCGCCGGTTCCGGACCATTTGCGGAAGGCTTTTCAGCACTGTCCGTGACCCCTGACGGCGAAAGATCAAAAATTTCTCCATTTATATTATACTATAAAACACATGCAAAGGTAAAGCGGGCATTAGCATCATGACGGCAGCCTGTCCGAACGGTACATAAAAGCAGGGGAAGAACGTCTGAAAATACATGTAAAACACCCGCATTATTTGCACATTACTGCGGCTTATAGTATAATATCTGATTACTGGTATTTAAGATATCATATTTAATATAAAACACAGCAGGAGAACGATTCGATGAGAAGACTCATTCCGGTCCTTGTGGGAGCGGCTGCGATCATAATCCTTGCAATAGGTTTTGTGCGCACGCTTTACAAGGAAAGGTACACTCCCACCAACGACCCCGCCGATTACAACGAGATCATGGGCCTTAAGGATGGTGAATACACCATCATGATAAACGGCACCATCCTGGGCGATGTGGCGGTGGAGGCCGACGGCTCGGTATATATACCGAGGGCCGTGGCATCAAAGTATATAAACAGCCGGTTCTATTTTGACGAGGGCGCAGGTACGCTTATCTATACTAATTCCTCGGAGAGCAGGATCTTCGAGGCCGACAAGGCGTATTATACGGTGGACGGCGTCCAGACCGGTACGGACAGGCCTGTTTTAAAGATCATAGGCAGCGGCTATTATATCGATTCCGCTTATCTGAAGATCTATACGAAGTGCGACCTGGATACATATACGGAGCCCAACAGGATGGTCATCAGGACGAAGTGGGGCAGCGAGGAAGCCGTTGTGGTAACGGCGGAGGAGACGGCCGTCAGGTATCAGGGCGGCATCAAGAGCCCCGTATTCACCACGGTGACGAAGGACACGGAGCTTACGGCTCTCGACACCATAGACGACTGGACCAGGGTCATCACGAAGGACGGCTTCGACGGCTATGTCCATAACGACGATATAAGCCAGAGATACGTAAGGGAGCTTGAGGAGCCGGCGGCGCCGGACGAGACCTTCAGCCACATTTTAAGGGATCATAAGATCTGTATGGCATGGCACCAGGTGATGTCGGAGTACGCGTCCTACAACATCAGCACGGATATCGCCTATGTAAAGGGCGTGAACGTTATATCGCCCACCTGGTATTCTTTCGACGGCGACAAGGGCGAGATCAGGAGCATATCCACGGCGGAATATGTAAGGATCGCTCATAACGCGGGCATGGAGGTATGGGCCCTGTTCTCCAACGAATTCGACGGCGTTTTCGACGGAGGCAGGAGCTGCGAGGTGCTGGCCGACAGCGAGAGAAGGCAGAAGATCATCACCGCCCTTATAGATGATGTTGTAAGCGTCGGCGCGGACGGCATCAATCTGGACTTCGAGGGACTTCCCGAGGCCCAGATCGGAAACTTCCTCCAGTTCGTAAGGGAGCTTTCGGTGGAATGCGAGAAGCATTCGCTGGTGCTTTCGGTGGATATATACGTGCCTACCTATACGAAGTATTACAACAGGACAGAGCTCAAAAACTATGCGGATTACATAGTGATCATGGCATACGACGAGCATACGACCGGATCGCCCCAGCCCGGCCCTACGGCTGATGTGCCTTTCGTGGAACAGGGCATACAGGACACACTGGAAGAGGTGCCTAAGGAGCAGATCATCAACGGTATCCCGTTCTATACGCCGGTTTGGGCCACCAGCGCCAGCGGGGAATTCACCCTGGCGGGCAATTATGATATGGTCACGGCAAGGGGCTTCCTCGACAGCCACGGCGCCGAAGTCAGATATCAGGAGAGCCTGGGCATCAATTACGGCACATACGATTCGGAGATCGACGGCAACACGTACCAGATATGGCTTTCGGACAACACCTCCGTTGACAGCTTTATGAAGCTGATAAAGGAGTACGATCTGGCCGGCGTTTCCTGCTGGAAGCTGGGAATGGAAAGCGGTACGGAGATCTGGGAGACCATCATGACATATACCGGTATCGTTGATGAAGACTGATAAAGAGAATTACCAGAAGGAAATGGACAGTTATCTCGGCGGCATCACGCCGGGGGAGAAGAGGCTTTTGCTCCACGCATGCTGCGCCCCCTGTTCGAGCTACGTGCTGGAGTACCTTTCAGAATACTTCAGGATAACGGTGCTTTTCTACGATCCCAACATCTTTCCTGAGGCGGAGTACCTGAAACGCATCGAGGAGGAGAAGCGGTTCATCAGGGAGAAGAGCTTCCGGTTCCCGGTCGACATGGCTCAGACAAGGTACGATCCGGAGCGGTTTTTCGAAATGGCGAAGGGCCTGGAGGACTGCCCCGAAAGAGGGGAAAGGTGCATAAGATGCTACAGGCTCCGCATGGAAGAGGCAGCATCCTATGCGAAGGAGAACGGTTACGATCTCTTTGCCACCACCCTTACGCTGAGCCCGTTAAAGGACGCGGATGCGCTGAACGGGATCGGCAGAGAGCTGGAGGAACAGTACGGCGTTAAGTACCTGGCCAGCGACTTCAAGAAAAAAGACGGTTATAAACGGTCCCTGGAATTGTCCAGGGAATATAACTTATACAGGCAGAATTATTGCGGATGCATTTTTTCGCAGAAAGAGGAGAGAATATGACGAACAAAGGACCTTATTACATCACCACAGCCATTGCGTACACATCAGGCAAGCCTCATATTGGAAACACGTATGAGATCATCATGGCCGATTCCATCGCAAGGTACAAAAGAGCGGACGGATACGATGTTTACTTCCAGACAGGTTCCGACGAGCACGGCCAGAAGATCGAAGCAAGGGCCGGCAGAGTGGGTATGGCCGTTAAGGATTTTGTAGACGAGAAGGCCGCCGACATCAAGAGGATCTGGGACCGCATGAACACATCCTACGACCGTTTCATCCGTACGACGGACGAGGATCATGAGAGATGCGTTCAGAAGATCTTCAGAAAGCTTTACGAGCAGGGCGACATCTATCTCGGGTCATATTCCGGACTCTACTGTACGGAGTGCGAGGCTTTCTATACTAAGAGCCAGATCGTTGAAGAGGGCAAGTGCCCGATCTGCGGAAACCCCGTGCATTACGAGGACGAGGCCGCGTATTTCTTCAAGATGTCAAAATACGCCGACAGGCTCATCGAGCACATCAATACGCATCCGGAATTCATACAGCCCGAATCCAGGAAGAACGAGATGATGAACAACTTCCTTCTTCCCGGCCTTCAGGATCTGTGCGTTTCCAGGACGTCCTTCAAGTGGGGCATACCCGTTGATTTCGATCCGGACCACGTTGTATACGTATGGCTCGACGCCCTGTCAAACTACATCACCGGCATAGGCTACGATCCCGACGGCAGCAACGACCTTTACTATAAGTACTGGCCCGCAAAGCTTCACCTTATCGGCAAGGACATCGTACGTTTCCATACCATTTACTGGCCTATCTTCCTGATGGCCCTGGACGTTCCCCTTCCCGTCGAGGTATTCGGACATCCCTGGCTCCTTCAGGGCGGCGAGAAGATGTCAAAGACAAAGGGCAACGTTATATATGCGGATGACATGGCGGATATCTTCGGCGTTGATGCCGTAAGATACTTCGTTCTTCACGATATGCCCTACGAGAACGACGGCGTCATCACCTGGGAGCTGGTAGTTGAGAGGATCAATTCCGATCTCGTAAACACCCTTGGCAACCTGGTCAAGCGTACCATCTCCATGACGAACAAGTACTTCGGCGGCATCGTTGAGGACGCCGGAGCATATGAGCCCGTCGATGATGATCTCAAGGCCGT
>JAFRYJ010000244.1 GCA_017437705.1 Lachnospiraceae bacterium | reverse complement strand
GATGGGATGGAACGGCCTGAAGATTGTGAAGGAATCCCCGTTGCTGAAATATACCCGGGAAGGGGATTATGTTTATTTTGTCCATTCCTACAGCGCGGTGAACTGCGAGGAAAGCCTGCTGGCTGTGACGGAATACGGCGCGGAACTGACTGCATGCGTGGGGAAAGGAAACGTCTTCGGCTGTCAGTTCCATCCGGAAAAGAGCGGCGAGGTTGGATTGCGGATTCTGAAAGCTTTTTGTGAAACGGAGGGAATGGCGTGATCCTTTTTCCTGCGATTGACCTGTTTGAAGGAAAGGCTGTGCGTCTGTACAAAGGCGATTACGCACAGATGACGGTATACAGCGAGCATCCGGAGGAGATTGCGCTGGACTTTGCGGCGAAGGGCGCTACCCATGCGCATCTGGTGGATCTTGAAGGAGCAAAAAGCGGAACCACCCCGAACCTGGACACGGTGCTGCGGATCAAGGAGGCTGCCGGGCTTTTCTGTGAGATCGGCGGCGGAATCCGGAGTATGGACACCGTGAAGACCTACCTGAACGCCGGACTGGACCGGGTAATCCTGGGAACCGCGGCAGTGGAGGATCCCGTTTTCCTTCGGAAAGCGGTAGACGCGTACGGAGAAAGAATTGCCGTGGGCGTTGACGTCCGGGACGGCTGTGTAGCGATCAAAGGCTGGATGGAGAAGTCTGCCCTGCAGTTTATGGATTTCTGCCGGGAAATGGAGCAACTGGGCGTGAAGACACTGATCTGTACGGATATATCCAGGGACGGTGCCATGAGGGGAACCAACAGGGAGCTGTATAAGAAGCTGTCGGAGACGTATTCCATGGACATCACCGCGTCGGGCGGCGTTTCGTCACTGGACGATATTCGGGCGCTCAACGACCTGGGGATCTACGCGGCCATTATAGGAAAAGCATATTATACTGGGGACATCGACCTCAGGGAAGCATTGGAGATCACGAAATGATTACAAAAAGGATCATACCCTGTCTGGATGTAAGGGACGGCAGAGTCGTTAAAGGCGTAAATTTCGAGGGCCTGCGGGATGTTTCATCACCGGTGGACCTGGGCAAGTACTACAGCGACGCCATGGCCGATGAGCTGGTGTTCTACGACATCACCGCATCCAGCGACGGGCGCAAGCTTTTTACCGATATACTGAGGGAAGTGGCGTCGAATATATTTATCCCGCTTACGGTGGGCGGCGGCATCGAGACCATCGACGATTTTGACAGGGTGCTGAAATGCGGCGCTGACAAGGTGAGCGTTAATACGGGAGCCATCAAGAATCCGGACATCATTCACCAGGCGGCCGAGAAATACGGCGATCAGTGCGTGGTCATCTCGGCCGATATAAAGCGTGTGGACGGTCAGTTCCACGTGTTCGCAAGAGGCGGCAGGGACGATACCGGCATGGAAGGCATTTCCTGGATAAAGAGATGCGTTGACAACGGAGCCGGCGAGGTGGTTGTCAATTCCATCGATACCGACGGCGTAAAGGGCGGCTTTGACCTGGAGCTCCTCGGAGAAGTCTGCTCGGTAGTAAATGTTCCCGTTATCGCCAGCGGCGGCGCGGGCTGCGCAGAGGATTTCGTCACGCTTTTCAAGACGATACCGGACGTGTCCGCGGGACTGGCTGCATCGATCTTCCATTTCGGAGAGGTTAAGATCGCGGATCTCAAGGCGCTTTTACGTGACAACGGCATTAATGTGAGGTTATAAACATGCTTGATATCAATAAACTTAAATTCGATGACCGGGGGCTTATCCCGGCCATCGTTGTTGATAAGTATTCAAGAAAGGTGCTGACACTGGCATACATGAACATGGAAAGCCTTAAGATCTCCATGGAGAAGGGGCTCACATGTTTCTATTCCAGATCCCGTCAGGAGCTTTGGCTGAAGGGCGAAACCAGCGGCAATTACCAGCATATCGTGTCCATCACCGCGGACTGCGACTATGATGCTTTGACCGTCGTGGTGGAGAAAGACGGGCCCGCCTGCCATCTGGGTACCGACAGCTGCTTTTCAAATCCCGTTTACGAGTCCGATACTCTTGATGAGTTCACGCCGGACATGCTCTACGAGCTTCTGGAGGGCCGCAAAGAAGAGATGCCTGAAGGATCCTATACATCATACCTTTTCAAAAAAGGCATTGATAAGATCCTTAAAAAGGTGGGAGAGGAGTGCACCGAAGTCATAATAGCCGGCAAGGACGGGGATAAAAAGGAGAGCATCTACGAGATCGCAGATCTTTATTATCACGTGATGGTGATGATGGTTGAAATGGGCATCACTCCCGACGATATCTGCAAAGAGCTGGCCGGCAGGCACGTGATCGACAAAAAAGTTAAGCAGGAGAAGATGGCCGGCGATGATATGTAATTTCCATACACATTCAACCTGCTGTGACGGCCGTGACACGCCGGAGGAGCTGGCGGCGTACGCCTTTGAGAACGGCTTTTCGGCGCTGGGCTTTTCATCACACAGCTATATAGAGGTGGATGAGGGATACACTGTACCGAGAGACCCTCAGCCCTATAAGGATGAGATCGCACGTCTTAAGGATGAATACCGGGGACGGATGGAGATATACTGCGGCTTAGAACAGGACATCTTTACGGAGATACCCGCGGAGGACTACGATTATGTGATCGGATCCGTCCATTTCGTTGAGAAGGATGGTGAGATGATCGGCGTTGATTATGCGGCGGATCTGACCCGTGATCTTATCGACGGTCCCTACTGCGGGGATTTCGATGCGCTGGCTGAGGACTATTTCGAGCTTGTTGCACAGCTGCCCGAGCGCACCGGTGCGGATATAATAGGCCATTTCGATCTGGTGTCCAAGTACAATGATATCTACGGCATTGTGGAGAGCACCAGGTACCTGGATGCGGCATGGAAGGCTATTGAAAGGCTTATCGGGAAATGTGATATCTTTGAGATAAACACCGGAGGCATGGCTTCCGGATATAAAAACTACCCGTATCCGTCGCCTGCCATTCTGAGCATGCTGAAGGAAGCGGAAGCACGGATCATGCTCAGCAGTGATGCTCACAAAAAAGAGCACCTTCTATACGGCTTCAACGAGGCTGCATTTCTGGCACGGGAGGCGGGCTTTACAGAGAGGCTGATAATAACGGAAAAGGGATTTGAAGCGGTTGAGCTTTAGAAAGAGGGAAGGTCAAAGGCCTTCCTTTTTTGCTGCTGCTTTGGTGAACATATTCATCAGGGAGCCTGCCTCAGTTTGCCTTGCTAAACTGGTAAAACGCTGAATTGTGCAGCATCATTTACACTGATATAATAAGACCCGCAAAGTGCGTTATTTCGGAGGCGGGCATG
>JAFRYJ010000243.1 GCA_017437705.1 Lachnospiraceae bacterium | reverse complement strand
CATGAACTCCTCGAGATTGATGTTGGAGTTTTTGAAGGACTCCACGCTCTTCTGGAAGCAGTCGGAGCACAGGCACATCGGCGAACCGGGCAGATGGATCATGGGTCCTGCCTGGCTCTCGGTCCTGCGGCACACGTAGCATACGTCCTCGTATTTGTTTTCGTCGTCTCCGCCTGTATTTACTTCATCGGAACCGCTGCCGGGGAGGCCTGTATCAGATCCTTTTTCCTCTGCGCCTTCCGTTAATTCTCTGTTGTTGTCGTCTGTCATCTTATGTACCGTTTCTTACTTATTCGCATAGATATTATATTTTACCATACTTTATTGCAATAAACTACAAGCGTACCCGATTTTAAGCATAAAAATGCCTTCCGGATCCGCAAAATTCCGGAAGGCATAGTGTATTCTTATATGATCCTTATATCATTTGCTTCTGCCAAAGGCTCCGCCGGCTCTTTTCCGGCACTTTCATATGTTACTCCCTCCATCCGTCGAAGGGTCCGTTTTCCCTGTCTTTTGTATCTTCCGTTTCTTCCTGATCTTCCGTATCCTCATACTCTTTGGCGTTTGCATATGCATCCTCATCCTTGGCGCCCATCTTTACCTTCATCACCGTGGATTCGGAATAATTGCCGTAATAATCAGGGACATAGACCTTTACTTCCACCATGTCGCCGGGCCTGCATTTGGCGATCTCTTCCGTCAGCTCCTCCATGGTCAGGATCTCGTGTCCGTCAAATTCCGTGATGATGTATCCGGACTCTATCCCGGCCGCCATGGCCGCCGAATTCTCTATGATGGAGCTTACATATACGCCTCTGGGACAGTCGTATCTTTCCGCCATCTCCGCGGTGATAGTCCCGCCGTAGATGCCGAGATAGGCTTCGCCATCCCTGGTGTATGCTGCATCATCCTCGTTGTCGATGATCTTCCGGGCTATCTCCATGGCCTTGTTGATCGGTATCGCAAAGCCCATTCCTTCCACCGAGGTGTCGGAGTATTTTGCACTGTTGACGCCTATTACCTCGCCTCTGGAATTGAGCAGGGCTCCTCCGGAATTGCCGGGATTGATGGCGGCATCGGTCTGGATAAGCGTCATGGAGCCGTCTGTCATCTTCACTTCTCTGTCGACGGCGCTTATGATGCCCAGCGTAACCGACTGGCCGTAGCCCAGGGCGTTGCCGATGGCCACCGCCGTGGCGCCGGGCTTAATTGTGTCCGAATCCCCGATGGCTGCGGTCTTTATGGCCTTTCTTGTCTCATCCGTGACATCGAGCATATCGACCACGATCACAGCTATGTCCTCGTCTTCCTTATAACCTGCTATATAGGCATCCACCGCCGTATCGTCCGCAAAAGTGACGGACACCTGTTTAGCGTTTTTAATTACGTGATGGTTCGTAAGTATATAGAGCCTGCCGTCCTCTTCACCGATTATGATGCCGCTGCCCGCTCCCTTTGATTCACCGGAATAGGTGCGGCCCAGGAAGTCCTGTGTGGTGCTCCTGACTACCACGTTAACGGCCACTATGGAAGGCATCGCCTCTTCGACCAGGGCCTCCAGGGTGCTTTCCTGCATGGTCACCACCGGAACAGCGGTCCCTGTGCTTTCTTCGACTTTCTGCTGCGCGGTGCCCGACTCTACGGTGTTCTGCGCGGTATCTCCGCCCCTGTTTCCGCCTGCGACCGCGTTTACTCCCTGAAAAACGAGTCCTGCCACAAGCCCGAAAACAACAGCCAGGGCAGCGCATTTAGCCAGCAGCCTGGAGAAGCCGCTCTTCTTTTTTTCTGTTTTGTCTTTTGCCGGGGCGGTTTTCCGTCCTCCGTAGTCTTCTTCCTCATATTCATCAAATTCCCTCGGCAGATCCGGAACTGTCCTTTCATAGATCCGGGCCGTTGTTTCTCCGGCTGCATCATCCATCTCGATGTCGCCGGGATCGCCTTTTACAGTGCTTCTCCTGTACGTATCGCCTGTGTCTTCGTATGCTTTGTCCGCGCTGCTGTCATATATATTTTTAACGTCTGCGGCAGTTTTTTCGGAAACGGCGCTGTTAAGATCGTCGTCAAACGTTTCGAAAAAATCGTCTCTCATACCTGAATAGCCTCCTTAGGTTTTATTAAGATAAGACTAGTCCCGGTTTGTGACCGTTCTGTGAAAGACTTGTTAAAAAAAATCAAATTATTCGCTGTTAACTGTTGTCCCTTTTTTTGAAGATCACCAGCTTGCTGAATATGTAATTCATCACCAATACTACGGCCTGGCCTATTATCTTGGTCACTACGGAGTCGCCCTTAAGAAGGTCCACGCCGATAAAAAGTATCAGCTCCTCCGCCCCCAGGGAGAACACCCTGGCTCCCACAAAAAGAAGGAACTCTCTTAAAAGTCCCTTCCCTGTTTCCTGCCTGCTCCGGAACACCCAGAGCTTGTTTATGGCATATGCAAAAAGCACGGCGCAGATCCAGGAAATGACGTTGGCCACCAGGTGGTTCACGCCCAGCACCCTTTCGAAAAGGATGAATACGGCAAAGGATACCGCCGTCGTCAGAACGCCGGCGATAACATAGGTTACCAGTTCCCTGTGATCCTTTATAAACGCTGTGATCTTATCTTTCACTTTCCTGTTCCCCGGCATCCTTATCCGCATTCGCATCATCAGTGATGTTCGTGTCTTCCACTATGAAATGAGGACGCCTTTTGACCTCATAATAGATCTTGCCGATATACTCCCCGAGGACTCCCACTGACAGGAGCTGTACGCCTCCGATAAGGAGTATGGCGCAGATCGTTGTAAAATATCCCGGCACCGTTATGCCGGATACGATTATCTGTATAAGCGTAACGATAATATATATCAAGCTGACAGCTATGGATATGCCGCCCAGCACAAAGCAGATCCGCAGGGGCTTGTCGTTGAAGGAAATGATGCCCCCAAGTCCGTAGGACAGAAGCTTTCTGAAGCTCCATTTCGTCTCTCCCGCTGCCCTCTGCCTATTCTCGTACTCAATGACCTTGTGCTTAAATCCGATCCAGGCGAACATCCCCTTGGAGAAGCGGTTGTATTCGTCCATGGACAACAGGGCGTTTACCGCCTTCCTGGAAAGCAGCCTGAAATCCCCTTCGCCGTCGGGTATATCCACGTCCGAAAGCCTGTTGACCATGCGGTAGAAGCGCTTTGCAAAGAAGCGGTTCCCCGCCTTGTCGCCCTTTCTGTTCCTTCTGGCGATCACCTGATCGTAGCCCTCCAGAAAGCCGTCCGCCATCTCCGGTATCAGCTCCGGGGGATGCTGAAGGTCTGCATCCATCAGCACGATGCAGTCTCCTCCCGCATAGGAAAGGCCCGCCAGCATCGCAGACTCCTTGCCGAAATTGCGGCTGAAGGAGATATACTTGAAGGCATCGTCCTTTTCGGCCTCCTGCACCAGAAGCTCCGCTGTTTTATCCCTGCTTCCGTCGTTGACGAAGATGATCTCCCAGTCAAAGCCCTTTTCCCTGATCTTTTCCAGATTTTCCTTTATGGCGCCGCAGGTCTGAACTATAACATCCTGTTCATTGTAGCAGGGCACCACCACCGATAATAACATCCCGGCCTCCGGTCAAAATAAGGAAATGATGATCCGGTCAGCATTTCCTTATAACTGTCTGTCTTTATGTTTCCTAATGTTACCGCGGGAAATTCCCGCAGCCTTACGCCGCAGGGCCCTGGTCGCCTGCCCTGCGTCTTACCTGTCAAGCCCGTTTTCAAAAAGATCGATGATGGCTGCAAGGGCTTCCGCCTCATCATCGCCGTCGCACCTTATGAACACCTCGTCGCCGTCGTCTATGTGTGCTCCGATAAGGCTTATGATGCTCTTGGCATTTGCCGTCCTCGTCTCAACGGTCACTATGATCTGCGCCTTGAATTTCATGGCCTCCGCGCAGAGAAGGCCGGCGGGTCTCAGATCCAGTCCGCCTCTGTGATGCACTGTCACACTGCCTGTTTTCATTGCGCTGCCCTCCGCTTACTCTATCTTAAGTGTCAGACTTATCTTTTCCTTCAGCTTAACGTTGTTCTGAAGTCCCCTGGCCGTCGCCTGGACGTTGTATATTCCCGGCGTGTATCCGGTGACGTCAACGGTAAGCTCCACATCATCGGCCTTTATATTCTCCACAGCCGACTTTCCGCCGGTCACCGTGACCTTTATATCCTCGCCGGAATTGATCTCGTAGGAGTATTTGGTGTTCCGTCCTTTGAGTGTCACATCCGAAACGGGGATGCTCAGTTCCTTTTCTTCTGTCTCGTCGATCTCCACGTTAACGGCTATGGCCTTTTCCGCATCGCCCTCAGCAAGCCTTATTCCGTCGGGAAGCACTCCCGCCACGGAAAGCGTTTCCTGCACGGAGCTCTTAAGGCCGGTACAGCTGTAATCCGGCATGGTTATGCTGTCGATGCCGCTGAGCCTGGATGCAGAGCCTGCGATCGTAAGTTCCGCCGGGCTGTAGCTTCGGCTTACAATGGAGTATCCATCAGCCGGAGTACCGGTAAACGAAAGGATGACAGGCACGGTCTTTGTATAGAGCAGATGCACCGACGCCACAACGTCCCTGGTGCTCAGCTCGTATTTCGATGCGTCAAGTTCGTTGCCGGCGCTGTCGAGAAGGAGCACCTTCTCCGCCGTAGAGCTGTTCTCGCTTACACCGCTGATGTTTATCTTCACCGCCACCTGGGCCACCATGTTGACAGAAGTCTTAGATCCTTTTACCGTGATGATGTTGGGCGAGCAGGTGATCTCTCCTACGATAAGGCCCTCGCCCGGCGTTCCCTCGGTAATGTAATTGATCTTGAAGTCCTTGGTGACGATATCCTCGATCTCCACGTTCATCGTGGCGTTGCCGGTATCGATGTCGATCTGGTCCGCCAGCTTGGAGCTGCTCACCTCTATCGGCACCGCATTGGTGAGGGACAGCTTCTTCATGTCCGCCACAGCAGTGAAATCGGAGGCCCTGAGCTGGTTTACCACAGAGGTCTTTCCCTTGACGGTGATGGTGACGGTATTCCCGTCCACCACCTCGTAAGTCTTGCCCTGATCCTCCAGCTGGTCCTCGTTAAGTATATCCACGTTCAGGGTATATCGGCTGGTCGTGACCGGGTCCTCTATATCGTAGATAACAAACCATATGATTATCGCTATTATGAGCGATAATATTTTTGTTCCCAGGTTGTTTGTCAGGATCCCTTTCATTCTCCGCTCTTCTCACTTATCGTTTCAACGGTAGTCCCGAAGTCTGTTTCTTCAGCATCATCGATGACTGTATCCGCTGCTTTTTCCGCTTTTTCCAATGCCTTCCCGGCAGCCTTGTCCGTTTTTTCCGTTTCTTTTCTGGAATCCTCCAGCTTGTCGAGTCCGATGAACTTGATAAGCTCATTCTTCATCTGCTCCGGAGTTACGTTGCTCATGAGGTCTCCCTCGATGGCCAGCGATATCTCGCCGGTCTCCTCCGAAACGACTACGGTCAGGCTGTCCGATACCTCGCTGATGCCTACGGCCGCCCTGTGCCTGGTACCCAGCCTCTTGGAAAGATCCGAGTTGTCCGTAAGAGGAAGGTAGCATGTGGCTGCAACAATACGGTTGCCGCGCACTATAACGGCGCCGTCGTGCAGCGGCGTATTCTTCTGGAATATGTTCACCAGAAGCTGGCTTGACACCTTGGAGTCTATGACGATGCCCGTCCTCTCATATTCCTTGAGCATTACTTCCTTTTCTATAACTATAAGGGCGCCTGTCTTTTCACGGGAAAGCTCTATGGTGGCGTGTCTGATCTCCTCCATGCACTTCTCGATCTGGCGGAGGCTCTCCACCGATACACCCTTTGTATTGAAGATATTCGAAACTATGCCCCGTCGTCCCAGCTGCTCCAAAGCACGCCGGATCTCCGGCTGGAATATGATGATGATGGCAACGACGATAACGCTGAACAGGTTGGTAAATATCCAGAGGATTACCGAAAGCCTGAATACATATGCCAGGATGGCAAAAAAGAGAACCACAAGAAGGCCGCGGAGCAGCATCCATGCTCTGGACTGTTTGATCCATTTCAGCATGAAATAAACAAGCACCGCGATTATGAGGATCTCGATGACATAACCCAGCCTGAACGAGGTCAGTGTCCTCCATATCCATGAAAGCTTTTCAGCTATAGCGCTTCCTATGGCTCCCATTACGCCTCCGTTTATCTGTCGTCAAAACTGCCGCTGCCGGCATCTTCAAGTGTTATCTCGTCGAAGGATTCATCGTCCGTACTGTAGAAGAATGAATTCTCCGGTTTAGCTATCTCGGGTATATTGTCTTCCGCTTCCGCAGCTGCTTCTGCAAATGCCTCGGCCGCTTCTTCTGCAGAGCTTTCCGATATCTCTGCCGCAAGGTCTTCGACCGCCTCTGCTGCGGGCTCTTCCGGTATCTCTGCAACAAATTCTTCAATTGCTTCAGCTGCGGGCTCTTCCAACACCTCTTCGGCAAGTTTTACGGCCGCCTCGGCCGCAGGCTCTTCAAATACTTCTGCCGCAGGCTCTTCGATCGTTTCTGCTGCGGGTCCTTCAAATACTTCTGCTGCGGGCTCTTCGACCGCCTCCGCTGCAGGTTCTTCCATGATCTCTGCGGGTATCTCATAAGCTTCAGCGGGCGCTTCGACAGCCTCCCAGGTCACCGCTGCTGCAGTCTCTGCCGCTGCTTCAGCCTCGTCGGGCCCGTTCAGGTACTGAAGAAGGGATTCATCCACCGAAGGCTCTTCCCTTCTTTCCCTGGCGGGCGTTTCTTCATAGGAAAGCTCCTCCTGAACGGTCTCCGCATCATCCCTCTTTTTGCCGAAACGTCTGTTTTTTCTGTCCCTTGCGGGCCTGGGCTTTCTCGCCCTTTCATCTGCCGCAAAATCGGCATCCTCGGCCGTGATGTCGTCGAAGGTGACATCATCTCCGGCGGGTATAGGGGGTGCGGGGGGCATGAGTTCGGAAGCGTCTACAAAGGGTGCGTCGGGAATACCGCCTGCTGCGATCTCGCCGTAGGGCAGATCCGCACCGCCGGCTGCTCCGGCCTCCGCACGGGGCCTTCTCTTCCTGCGGGGCTTTCTCTCCCTTACAGGCTCTTCTTCCTCTTCACGCTTCTTTCCGACGGTTCCCGCAACGATGGTATCGCCGCTGACCCCGTCTTCGCCCTTGTCTTTCTTAAATATGCCCAGGGCTTCCTTCAGGGTAGGCTCCTCTACGGGCTCGTCGTACCGTACCTTCTTGGGTATGGCTTTGACAAAGTATACATAATCCTCGTCCTCGAACTGCAGCGATTCCTTTTTCGCATAGTCCACGTTGTGGAACAGGAACTGGTAGATGCCCACCAGCACGGCTCCCAGGATGATGCCGACAGCCGACTTGCCCACAGGCAGGTTACCGGCCAGGAATTTATTGAATACGTTTACGGCCACGATGCCGGCTGCAGCGCCTGCGGCAAGTCCTACGTACCACGAGAATTTGAAGCTCCTCTGGCCCACCAGGAATACCACAACTATAATGGCCACGAATACCATGCAGAGCACTGCCATTTCCTTATTGTTCATGATGCCGTCCAGCACCTTCTTGACGGCCTCGATCATATCCTTGATCTCTCCGCCCGGATCCACAGCCCCTGCAGACTTCATGTAATTAAGCATGTAGTAGATAACTATGCCTCCGCAGGCGGGAACTATGGTGAAGGGGTTCAGCAGGAGCCCCGCGCCCATGGCGATGACAAAATGAAGATTAAAGGGCATGAGCGCCGGCACGGCTACCAGCAGGAGTCCCTGCTCCGGTGCGAATTTCAGGTACATCAGATAAACGACCAGGAAAACAAGGCCGGCGATGATGCACATTATAAGAGACAGCCGGTACAGGTGCGCCAGGGTGACTATCGCGATTATGAGCACGAACATGTTTGAGGGTATGACGGCGCAGGCCAGTGCAAGCCCTATGATGATGATCGTATTGCAGAAGAATGTGGAATAGCCCAGTCCGGACTTGAGCCTCATGAGGACCAGGAGCGCCAGGCCGAACTTGACCACCATCATGAAATAGAATTCATATTTCTTGAAGAACAGGGCTATGCTGCTTATGGCATTATTGAATGTATTCATTTTTTCTTTCTGCCTCCCTTGTTCTTCTCTTTAACATATACTCCGTTGAACTCGTTGACACGGTCCAGCAGGTGCTCGTATTTTTTTAGCCTCTTCTTGCTCTTGTGGTACTGGTACGCATAGAACATGATGCTGAGCACCGCATAGATGATTATGACCACCACGTAATAAATGGCGTATTTGACGAAGAAACCCTTGAAATCCAGCTCCACGAGCCTTTCCAGGACCTCCTCCGTCGACATGAAGAATATGATGCCGGTGATTATGACGAACGACAGCGTGACTCCGATGAGAGTCTTCAGCACATTGTATCTGACATAATCGCTGGCGGTATATGCCACCCTTCTCAGATCTTCGGTGCCGTATTCCTTTTCGTATATGGCTCCGCGGCACATAAGATGAAGTTTTTTGTTGTCAACCATTTTTTAACCCCTTTACAGGAATCTATATTCCGTTTGATTATACCACAGCCGATGTTCTATTTCAATGAAAACAGACCCCGCTTTCGGCGGGATCTGCGCATTTGCGAAAGGCCTGCATCATATCAGTAGGTGCTTATCCTGTCATTTTCCTCATCTGTTGTCTTTACGATGTTTTTTACTGTAACGTGATACCTGTATCCTGTCTCCGTCACCACCTCCGCGGTGTCTCCCGCGTGGAGCTTCATCAGGGCCTTCCCCAGGGGCGAATCGATGGATACCATGTTTTCCGTGACGTCGGACCGGACCGTGGTCACGATCCTGACGGTCTCTTCCTCATCGTCCTCCACAAAAAGCACCGTCACCGTGTTGTTGAGGCCCACCTCGTCCGGTGCGGAATCATCCTCTATGACGGTGGCGGTCTTTATCATGTTCTCCAGATACCTGATGCGGCTCTCGTTGATGTTCTTCTCCCTCTTGGCCGCATAGTATTCGAAATTCTCCGAAAGATCGCCCTGAGCCCGGGCCTCCTGAAGAGACTTAAGAAGCCTCGGCCGGAGCTCCGTCCGACGGTACCAGATCTCGTCCTGCATTTTTTTAATATCGCCCTTTGTAAGCCTGTCGTGCATAAGTGCCTCCCGGTCTTAATGATCCCGTTCATGATGCGGTATGGTCCGCGGTCCTGCATCATCCGCGGTCCTGCATCATCCGCGGTTCAGAAGAAAACAGAATATAAGAAGGTGCAGCGGATATACAGAATAGAAGATATACTTGGCCGCCCTTCCGCCGAGGCCTCTTTCCCCATTGTAAAGTGAAATGGGTATAAGCGCGAAAAGGGCCGGCAGCTCCAGTACGTTCATCTGGACAAGGCAGCAGGTACCGATGGCCGCAGCGCAGACAAAAACTGTCCAGGCCCTGTCGGGGATCTTCGCCCATTCCGGCTTGTCGTCCAGGAGGTAGCCCATAACGCCTATCATGGCAACGCCCGACGCGCCGTAGTCCGAGAGCAGGAAGGTCTCGGCCGTCATGGCTGCGGTTATTACCAGCGTGGCGTAGATCATATATCTGCTTGGGCCGTCGTAGAATCTGAGGAACGCCGCGCACAGCATGCCCAGAAGCAGTGTGAACAGAACGTTCTGGTAGGTCCAGTCAAAGAAGCTTCCGTCCACCGAAAACAGACGGTCGAAGGGGACCTCTGTCAGGGCTGCGAATATCAGCAGCCTCAGCGCATAAAGCTTCCAGTTTTTCGTATACCGCACGCCTTCTATTATAAGAAAGCAGAATATTGGAAAGGCCAGCCGCCCTATGCCCCTGAAGAGGATATAGGTGCTTTTACAGTTCATGCCGAAAAGGCCTCCCGGGCTGAACTGTTTCAGGAGCCCGGATGCCGCATAATGGTCGATGATCATCGAAACGGCCGCTATGATCTTTAATACTGTCCCGTTAATGCCTTTAGAGTTCAAATGTCTGTCCTTCTTACAATAAGATGTGCGCTTTAATTATAACATTTAATGATATAAATGTCCCCCTTTCGATTTCCGCTGTGATTTCCGTGCACCGGCATCACAGGACTTCGCAGCGATCCCTGCATAGAAAAAAGGTACAGGCTGCCCTGTACCTTCAGTCTTAAGTGTAAGCTTTATTTGCCTACGTTCACCTTTACTTCGCCGTTGTCGACATAGAGGAAGATATCATCAGCAACGTATCCGCCGCCGCTCTTCATCTCCTCGACCATGTATACATATACATGCTCTACGCCGTATGTGCTGTGGAGTGAATCGTAGAAGGTCTTGGAAAGATTGCTGAAGCCGTCAACGACCTTCTGCCATGCTTCCATGACCGATGAGTTCCTGGACTCGAGACCTTTCCTTGTGTTGGCCGGTGCCTCGAAGATGAGGAACAGTGCCTCGTTTGTTGTGTCGTAGGTTACAAGATGATCGTAGGATGCAAAGTTTTTGTCCACCAGATCTACGATGTTCTTGTACATTGCCGTCTCGTTAAAAGGTGTCTTTGATGATGTCTGGGACTGGGTCTCGGGTGCAGTCGTCTGGGACTGGGACTCGGGTGCAGTTGTCTGAGACTGGGACTCAGGTGCCGTTGTCTGGGACTGGGTCTCGGCAGGCGTCTCTCCGCCGCTGCTGCTCTTCTTGCAGCCTGTAAGTGCAGCAAAGGAAAGCACGAATACCATCATCAGCGCAAATACTTTTTTCATGAATATACCTCCAGCGGAATTTGTCTTATATTAAAGACAAATGTAAACCATTTTGCGGGAATTGTCAAAGAAAAGGGCAATTTGACCGTCAAAAGCTTTTGCCATGCGCCGTTCTGCGGCCCCCGTGATGCCTTTTCAGTTCCTGTCGCCGTATATCCTGCTTCGGTGGGCTATGGCGACCGCAACTATTACAAGCTCGTTGTCGCGGATCTCTGCCAGAAGCCTGTAATCACCGATCCTGTAACGCCAGTATCCCTTCAGGTCCGTTATAAGGCCCTTCCCGTACGCCCTGGGATCGGTGCAGTTGACAAGATGCTTGTCGATCCATTTCCGTATAAGGATCTGAACTGACCTGTCCAGTTTCCTGAACTGTCTGTCGAAATCTCCTGTAGTGATGACCCTGTACATGGTCAGATCCCCAGTTCTTCCCAAAGCTCTTCAACGGGCCTTGTGGTGATGCTGCCTTCTGCTTTTTTCTTCTCGTACTCCGCAATGGCCTGAAGGTCGAATTCATCCTCCAGTTTCTCAAAGGCAAGCCTTTTGATAAGGGTAGACTTACTGACCCCATAGACCGCCGATGCTTCGGCCAGAATATTGTCTTCGGCATCGTTAACGCGGATAGTCAGCGTTCCTGCCATGATCCGTCTCCTTACTAACCTGAACGGCTGATATGCAGCACAAATGTGTTACATTTCTATTATACACAAAACCGGCTTCCTGTCAAATCCGCCGGCGGTATACATCACAAAAGGCATCCCGGAAGACCTTCCGGAATGCCTTATATTTTATAGATACTTTAGAGTTTTATCTGTGGGCCGCCTCTGCAAACAGCGCGATGGTGCCGGGGCCTGCATGGGCACCGATGATGGGGCCGACGTCAGAGATCAGCTCCACCTTGACGCCCGTTCTTTCCTTAAAATAATCCGCCGTGAATTTCGCATCGTCGATGCTGTCGGCATGGCTTATAAAAACGGGGCCGCTGAAGCCCTTGGGAAGAGCCTCTCTGCATTTGTCCACCAGCATCTTCAAAGACGCCTTCCGGCTCCTTACCTTTGTTACATTAATGAGATGGCCTTCATCATCCACATGAAGCACCGGCTTAACGCCCAGCAGGTTGCCTACAAATGCAACGGTGGGGCTTATCCTTCCGCCTCTCTTCAGATATACCAGGTCGTCCACCGTGAACCAGTGGCTGAGGCCCAGCTTTCTTGATTCTATGTTCGCGGCATTCTCCTCGAGGGTCATGCCGTTCCTTTTATTGTCCACCGCAAACTTCAGAAGCAGGCCGCAGCCCGATGATGCCGCCAGCGTATCCACCACTATGATCTTTCTGTCAGGATACTCTTCTTTAAGCTCCTCCGCGGCAATGGCGCCGGAATTCACCGTGGTGCTGATGCCCGATGAAAAGCCTATATAAAGAACGTCCATTCCCTTATCAAGATACTTTTTAAACAGCTCCTTGAATCTTTCGGGATTAACGGCCGATGTTTTTGCGGAATCACCCTTCCTCATCCTGCCGTAAAAATCCTTTGTGCTGATGTCGAAATTCTTATATTCCTTATCTTCCCCGTCGAATTTGAACGTAAGCTGGCAGTAATCCACTCCCCACCTCTTGAGGATCTCGGGAGAGATGTCACATCCGGTATCCGCAGTGATCTGATAATTGCTCATTGTCCTTTACTCCTTCGCAGAATTTGTCTGATGACCTGTCTGATACGTTAAATTATAACGGACCCGCGGATTTTTTAAACCGACCGTCCGTAAACCGCCGAAACCCGCATAAATGCTGGAACTCCACCGTCCGTAGAGTACCCTTCCACCGTCCGTTTACCCCGATGTTGCCAACTGCGGCCATCAATGATATACTCGTAAAAACACTGTAAAAACAGGGGACCCGGGGCTGTATGGCAGACATAAAAGAGACCATAGCGGAAAACATAATAAAGCTCAGAAGATCGTCGGGAATGACCCAGGCCGAGATGGCGGACATACTCAATTATTCGGACAAGGCCATCTCGAAATGGGAGCGCGGAGGGTCCACTCCGGACATTTCAAACCTGAAGGCCGTGGCAGACCTTTTCAATGTCACGGTGGATTTTCTCATAACGCCCCACCCGGAGGAGACCATAGTCATACCGGAGAGCGACGAGAAAAAAGCCCACAGGAGGCACACGTACATCACCCTTATGAGCATCCTCATGGTATGGATCGCCGCCTGCGTTGTCTATTCCATGGTCAGCATACTGTTTCCGGATCTGCCGCATCCCTGGCTCGTATTCCTGTATTTCGTCCCCATCGCCATGGTCGTATGGCTTATATGCAACAGCGTCTGGTTCAACAAACGAAGAAACTATTTCATCATATCGCTGCTGGTCTGGTCGGTATTTATTGTTATTACCATCCACATATCGGTCTTTACCGGCAGATTCGTGCCCTGGTTCCTTATAACGGGGGCTGCCGGGCAGCTTATCGTCATATGGTGGTCGCGGATGAACCGCTGATAAAATACTTTCGAGCCGGCTTCATGATGCCGGCTCATTTTAAAAAGGAGATCACATGAGGCTTTTATTCATAAGACACGGGGAACCGGATATACTTAACGACACCATCACCGAAACGGGCCGCAGGGAAGCTGAACTCCTTGCGGAAAGAATAGCAAAGACGGATATAACGGAATTCTTTGTCTCCACCAAGGGCCGGGCTCTGGCTACAGCCGCACCATCTCTCAGGCTTACAAAACGCAGCGCGGCCGAATGCGACTGGCTGAGGGAGCTGGAGGTCCCCGTAAAACGCCCCGATCTCAACGGCGGCGATTCCTTCATCCCCTGGGACTGGCTTCCCGCGGATTGGCTTTCCGACACGCGGTTCCTGGATCCCGTAAAGTGGAGGGACGTCCCCATATTCAAAGAGGCCGGCGTGGGCGAAGCCTACGACAGCGCTGTATCCGGTTTCGACGCAGTGCTGGCAGATCACGGCTATGTCCGCGACGGGCTCCTTTACAGGGCCGAACGCCCCAACTGCGATACGCTGGCGTTTTTCTGCCACTTCGGCATCACCTGCGTGTTCCTCAGCCATCTGATGAACTGCTCCCCCATGATGCTGTGGCACGGGCTCTGCATGGCCCCCTCTTCCGTCACAACCGTCTATACGGAGGAGCGCAGGCCGGGCATCGCATCCTTCAGGGCCT
>JAFRYJ010000242.1 GCA_017437705.1 Lachnospiraceae bacterium | reverse complement strand
GCTCCAGGTGTTCGTTGACTTCCGCCACGAAGTCGTTGTCCGCCGTACGAAATTCGATCTCGAGAAAGCCAAGAAGAGGGCCCATATACTCGAAGGTCTCCTGAAGGCTATTGACGTCATTGACGAGATCATCCGTATCATAAGGGCTTCCAAGAGCGTTGAGGAGGCCAAGTCCTCCCTCATGGATACTTTCCAGTTCACCGATGCACAGGCTACAGCTATCGTCGAGATGAGGCTCCGTCAGCTCACAGGACTCGAAAGGGAGAAGCTTCAGGCCGAATACGACGACCTTATGCAGAAGATCGCATATTACAAGTCTATCCTTGGCGATGAGAATATACTGTTGGGCGTTATAAAGGAAGAGCTCCTCGTGATAAAGGGCAAGTACAACGACCCCAGAAGGACGGTCATCGGTCAGGATGATGAAGAGATCCTGGACGAGGACCTCATAAAGAGGGAGAACATCGTCGTCACCCTTTCGAACATGTCATATGTGAAGAGGATGACCACCGACAACTTCCGTTCCCAGAAGAGGGGAGGAAAGGGCATCAAGGGCGCTTCCACCATCGAGGACGATTTCATCAGGGACATCTTCATGACGGGCACCCACGATACCATCCTGTTCTTCACCAACAAGGGCAAGGTCTACAGGCTGAAGGGTTACGAGATCCCTGAAGCGTCGAGGATCGCCAGGGGAACGCCCATCATCAACCTTATCAACCTGGAGCCCGGGGAGAGGGTAACGGCCTGCATCCCCATCGACGATTTCCAAAACGACAGGTATCTCCTGATGACAACGAAGAAGGGCGTTATCAAGAAGACGCCGCTTCGGGAATATGCGAACATAAGGAAGACCGGCATCGCCGGCATCAGCCTCCGCGAGGACGACGAGCTTATAAACGTTAAATATACCGACGGCCACCGCGATGTGTTCATGGTCACCGAAAACGGAAAGTGCATACGCTTCAACGAAAAGGACGTCCGCACCACCGGAAGGAGCTCCTACGGCGTAAGGGGAATGACTCTTAAAGAGGGCGACAAAGTAGTCGGAACGCAGCTTGATATCCAGGGACAGAAGATGCTCTTCGTATCTGAAAAGGGCTACGGAAAGCGTACGGATATCTCTGAATTCAAGGTCCAGCAGAGAGGCGGCCAGGGCGTTATCTGCTACAATATCGCCGAAAAGACCGGCAAGCTGGTAGGCGTTCTTTCGGCCGACGACAGCAGGGAGATCATGCTTATAACGAATACGGGCATTCTGATCCAGATACCCGTTGACGGGATCTCCGTTATCGGCAGGAACACCTCGGGCGTCAAGCTCATGAATATCCGGAAGGGTTCGGATATCTCCGTTACGGGCATTGCCAAGGTGATGGAGGACGACCGCCAGGACAGAGCGTCTGAGGATGATGTGCAGGAAAACGGTGATGCGGAAGATACCACGGAAAACGGCGTAAACGATGAGTCTGCGGAAGACGTTAATGAAGATGTGCAGGGGGATTAACCGGAGGACGTAATATGCCAAGATTCACTAAAAGAGCCATAAAAGCAGCTTTTGTCAGACTTCTGGAAAAGAAGCCCTTCGATAAGATAACGGTCAAGGATATAGCGCAGGAATGCGGCATAAACCGGAATTCATTCTACTACCACTATGAGGATATCTCCGCCCTGATAAAGGACATACTCAAGGGCCTTGCAGATGCTGTTTTCGATGAGAATTCCCGGATAGCATCTATGCCGGAAGCAGAGCGGACCGTCGTTGCCTTCGTTATGAAGAAAAAGAGGGCCGCATACCATCTTTATAATTCATCCGGACGGGAGATCTACGAGAAACAGCTGATGGACGTCTGCAGATCCGCAGCGGGCCGTGTCGTTGATGATGCCTGCGTAGGAAGGAATATTTCCGCCCGTGACAGGGATATCATGATAAGGGCCTACAAGGATTTTATCTACGGTGCCGTTATCGACTGGATGGAAAGCGGCATGAATTACGATATAATCAGCGAGTTCGAACGGTTTTCGAAGCTCACCGAGGGAAGAGTGGCGAGCATGCTCGACAGGGCAGAGGCTCTGGGTTCGGAACGGGATAAGTCAGGGAGTGAAGGATGAGAGAGATAAGCTGCAGTGACATCACCGCGAAAATCAGGGACATGTGCATCAGGGCCGCCTATTATCTGCCGGATGAAATGAAAAAGGCCCTTAATGATGCAGCCGCTTCCGAGACAGACCCCCTGGGATGCAGGGTGCTCGGAGACCTTCTTAAAAACCTTGATATAGCCGAAGACGAGATGATACCCATCTGCCAGGATACTGGTATGGCCGTGTTTTTCATAACCCTTGGGCAGGAGGTACACATTGAAGGCGGAAGCCTTACGGACGCCGTCAACGAAGGCGTAAGACAGGGATATATCGAAGGATACTTAAGGAAATCAGTGGTGGAGGACCCCATCGAGAGGGTAAATACGAAGGACAATACGCCGGCGGTCATCCATTATGACATAGTGCCCGGCGACTGCTTTAAGATAACGATAGCGCCCAAGGGCTTCGGCAGCGAGAACATGAGCAGGGTCATCATGCTCAAGCCCGCCGACGGCTACGAAGGGGTAAAGCAGGCTGTTATCGATACCATCATATCGGCGGGGGCAAACGCCTGCCCGCCCATGGCCGTGGGCGTCGGCATCGGCGGAGACTTTGAAAAATGCGCGCTTATGGCGAAGCATGCTCTTGCTTCCGGCGGGAGCACGGACAGCGGGAACAAGCCGGAATACGTTGAAAGGATGGAGCGGGAGATAGTCGATACGGTCAACCGTTCGGGCATCGGGCCCGCGGGGCTTGGCGGAATAAATACACTGCTCAGTGTAAATATTGAGACCTATCCCACTCATATCGCCGGACTGCCGGTGGCTGTAAATATATGCTGCCACGCCAACAGACATATTACGGAGGAGCTTTGATTATGGATGAGATCAGGATGAACAGCCCCTTCACGGAGGAAGACGTTAAGAGCTTAAAGTGCGGTGACTATGTGTTTATAAGCGGCACCATATATTCAGCCAGAGACGCGGCTCATAAGCGCATGTACGATACCGTTACGGAAGGCGGTGAGCTGCCCTTTGATATTAAGGATATGACGGTCTATTACATGGGCCCCACGCCCGCCAGGGAAGGGCGGCCCATCGGTTCTGCGGGACCTACCACATCAGGCAGGATGGACAGATATACGCCGCTTTTGCTGAAAAAGGGCATCAGGGCCATGATAGGCAAGGGCAAAAGAAACGAAGCCGTAATTGAAGCCATGGTAAAGAACGGCTGTGTTTATTTTGCAGCCGTGGGAGGTGCGGGAGCGCTTCTGTCGAAGAGCATCACCGCATCGGAGGTCATCGCCTACGATGATCTGGGCACCGAGGCCGTAAGGGAAATGACGGTAGTCGATTTCCCGGCTATTG
>JAFRYJ010000241.1 GCA_017437705.1 Lachnospiraceae bacterium | reverse complement strand
TTGTTCTTCGTCTTTCTCGACAGGATCATGATGATGCTCCTTATCTCGGAGTCCCTGCCGATGACGGGGTCCAGCTTCTGCTTTCTCGCCAGATCCACCAGGTTCTGGGCATATTTCGAAAGGCTGTCGTAGGTGTCTTCGGGATTGTCGGAGGTGACCCTCTGATTGCCCCTTACGCCCTGCAGCGCCGAAAGGAACGTCTCCTTGTTGATGCCGTACTTCCTGAATACCTGCTCCAGCTCCCTGGAGGGCTTCGCAATGATGCCAAGGAAGATGTGCTCCGTGGAAACGTACTCATCATTCATCTGCTTTGCGGCCTTCTCGGCCTCGTTGAACGCATTGTTCAGGTCGGTCGAGATATAATTCTGCCCGCCCTGTACCTTGGGCTTCCTGTTGATGATGCCCTGAATATCGTTTTTAAATGCGTCGGTGTTTACGCCCGCCTTCTCGAGAAGCTTCTCCACAAGGCTGTCGTCCTGGTCAAGGAGAGCCATCAGGAGATGCTCCTGGTCAATGGACTGGTTGCCGTGCTCCACAGCTACGGACTGACAGTCGTTGACCGCCTGTATCGATCTTTTAGTGAATTTATTGAAATCTGCCATAAATATCCCTCCCTTCGGGGTACAGAATCTTCCGCTTTAAATGGGAAATGCCTTGCGGCATTTCCCTGTATATGTAAAAGGCACTTTATTAGAATATCTGCCTGGGATCATAATAGCACATGTTGTTAGCCACGTCAAGGGTAGAGTGCTAATGTTCGTGAAAAAATTTGCAGTGCGGGATCCTGGTATTGTGTGGACGAAATAAGCTTGCTTATAAGAGGCCACGCAATGCCAGGATCACATAGGGCGGATGCCCGCGACTGAACGGCCGAAGGCCGTGAAGTTGCGCACTGCGAATTTTTTGATCCGCAGAACAGCAGCGGCCGAAGGCCGTGAAGTTTGCGCACTGCAGATGTTTCAAGTATATTATTTACTCACACAAAAAACGCGTACCAGGGTACGCGTTTTCAGGCTTTATTCACTTCAGGCAGCCCTATTCCAGGCTCTCGATCCATTCACGAAGCTCATCATCGGAAGCGCCTTCTTCGGGGAAACGCTTCCCTGTCTTCCAGTCTCCGCTGCCGGCAAGTTCCGCCAGGTTCTCTCCGCTTTGGCCTATACCGCTGGCCGATGATGTACAGAAGGGTATCATTACCTTGTCTCCGAAGTCATAGTTCTCTACAAAGGTATCCATTATGCGTGGCTCCTCGCCGTGCCATATTGGAAAGCCGATGTAGATGCGGTCATACGATGAAATATCCGGAAGCTCTCCCGCGATCCCGGGGCGTGCGCTTTTGTCTGACTGTTCGTTCTTCGAACGGTTGCCTTCCCGGTTATAATCAAGATCCTCCTCCGTATAGGGCACCTCCGCAGTGATCAGATAGGTGTCCGCGTTTTCTATCGCCGCGATCCTCTCCGCCACCTTCATGGTATTTCCCGTGATCGAGAAGACAACGACCAGGACCCTGCCTCCGTCAGGAGATGTTTCCGCTTCAGTGGCATCATCGCTTTCCGTTTCGGAATCACCGGGAACAGTCTCTTCCGTATCCGTCTGCGTTCCGCTTTCCTTTGTATCCGTTTCCGGTGCATCCTTCCCACCGCATCCGGCCAGAGTGCATATAAGCAAAAGGGCTGCAAGCAGCACACAGAGTTTTTTCATGTCACAGTACCTCTCTTTTCTATAAGCCCAATGCTTTTTACCTCATCGCAGCTTCCGCCCAGGCCTTCAGCTCTTCTGTCGAAGCCTTGCGGCCGAACCTCTTTCCTTCCGCGACCCTGGCACCCGGCGCAAGCTTCTGCAGGTTCGAAGAGCTTTCTCCCATGGGGCTGATGCCTGAAGTTGCAAAGGGGACAACAGTCTTTCCCGTAAAATCGTATGCTTCCATAAACGTATCGATGATGGACGGCTCGCGGTACCACCAGATGGGAAAACCTACGAATACCGTGCCATACTGATCCATGTTATCAAGCTTTGATGCGATGGCCGGCCGCGAATTCCTGTCGTCCATCTCAACGGAGCTGCGGCTCTTGCTGTTCCTCCAGTTCAGGTCCGCATCCGTATAGAGAGTTTCCGGCACGATCTCGAAAATGTCCGCCCCGACGGCCGAAGCCAGTCTCTCTGCCAGCGCCTTTGTTACGCCGCTGGCGCTGAAAAATGCCACAAGTACTTTTCCCATAACAGATCTCCTTAATTAACAAACACTTTCTTTAATGCTGTTCCTGCTGAATTCTCAGCGTGTCCCGCCGAATACCGGGAAGCTGCTGGCCTCGCCGTAATCCTTTATATGCTCCACATTTTTCAGGATCTCCATATCCTCATCGGATATCACAAAATCCACATCTGCATTGTTTTTCATATGCTCCGGGTTCTCGGTCTTGGGAAGGACCGCGCAGCCCAGCTGGATATCGTATCTTATACAAAGCTGAGCCACCGAAACGCCGTATTTCTCCGCCATTTCTACGATCGCAGGGATCTTACCGGCTTCGCCGTGGGCAATTGGGCTGTAAGCCTCCATCACTATTCCCTTGCTCTGGCAGTACTCCACAAGCTCGAGGGGCGTATTGGCGATATGGCAGAGCACCTGGTTGGCCATGGGCTTTATCTCCGCATTGTCCCAGATGTTGTCCACATCACACTTAAGGAAGTTGGAGATTCCAATGGCACGGACCTTGCCGGCCTTATAGGCGTCTTCCAGCGCCCTCCATATTTCAAGGTTCTCGTCGAAGTGACGGTCGTCCGACTGGTTTACCTCCTCCCAGGGCTGGGGGGTGTGAATGAGCATAAGGTCTATATAGTCGAGACCCATCAACTGAAGCGATCCGTCTATGCTGTCTGCCGCTGCCCTATAATCCCTGTTGCTCCCTTTTACCTTTGTTGTGATAAACAGCTTTTCCCTGCTGATGCCCGAATCCCTTACGGCTTTGCCCACGCCCTCTTCATTCCTGTACTGCTGGGCCGTATCGATATGGGTATATCCGATCTCCAGCGCGGCCTTGACCGCTGCTTCGATATTATCCCTGATAAGCCACGTTCCCAGGGCTATCTGGGGCATTTCCACCCCGTTTGAAAGCTTCAATGTCCTGTTAAGCATCTTCTCCCCTCCTGCTTTTTACCTTTATATTCCGTTAAACACTGCTTTCCGTTTATTCTTTTGTATTTAATATTAATTATGCCACGCTTCCGTTTTCCTGTGAACGATTATTTTCTAAGCGCCACGCTGAGGCTGTGGGGTATCCCCCGGGGCCCTCTTACGGCATAGATCCCATACTCCTCCTTCAGTGTCTTAAACGTGAACCTACAAGGTTCGTACCGCTTAAAAAGCTTCAGATTCATCCTGGTAAGAAGCGACGGGTTTCTCGAGCTGGGCTCCCTTGGAATGCCTGTTTCCGTCACTTTGCATCCGAAGAGGATCGCAGAGACCGGGGCTCCCACATAAATGAAAACAGTATCGCCTTTCCTTATCCCGCTGCTCTGATGCCACCGGATCTCGGAGACATCATCAAAGGCGTGGACCACATCAAAGTAAGACGGATTGGCCGGAATGACCCAGTCCTTCGGTCCTCTCAGCTTTTCCTTCTTTTTCTTCGAAGCCGTTGCCTCGTAGCTGATGCCGATCAGGTCGCAGATCCGGTCCTCCTCCACGGTGCCGTCCAGCAGCACCGTTATCCAGTGCATCTTATTCATATGATAGGCCGGCATGATGCCCGGCTCCCTCAAAAGGATCTCTTTAAGGAACATGTCGTCGATCTTCAGGTTGATGACGTCAACGATATCACCTCCCGGAAGCCCCAGCTTATTCCTCTTAACGGGCATCATAAGGGCAAACCACTTCTTATTGTCTTCGTGCC
>JAFRYJ010000240.1 GCA_017437705.1 Lachnospiraceae bacterium | reverse complement strand
GATGCTTGAAGAGCTTACCGGGAAGCCGGTGCTGGGCGTGGTGCCCGTGATGCACGTGGATATCGATGATGAAGACTCAGTCTCGGGAATGCCCGGAACCGGCACCGAGGACAAGCCTGTGGACATTGCGGTCATCAGGCTTCCCAGGATATCGAACTTCACGGATTTCAGCCCCCTGGAGAACCATCCCATGCTGGGCGTCAGATATGTAAGGAATGTGGAGAAGCTGGGGAAGCCGGACATGGTAATAATTCCCGGTACGAAGAGTACCGTTGCGGATCTTCTGTGGATGAGGCAGAACGGGCTGGAGGCTGCGATCTTAAAGCTTCACGAGGCAGGCGTGCCGGTGCTGGGCGTGTGCGGCGGATATCAGATACTGGGCATGAAGATCTTCGACCCGGAGCATGTGGAGGGCGAGCTTGACAGTGTAAGGGGCATGGAGCTCCTTCCTACGGAAACACTGTTCAACGCGCAGAAGACCAGGACCAGGGTAAATGCGGAGGTCGTGGCGGATACCTTTAAAGGCGCGAAGCTTGATGCATACGAGATCCATAACGGCGTAACGACGGTCCACGGCGAGCCTTTTGCCTTTGTGGGCGGGGATCACTATGACGGATGCGTAAACGGCAACGCCTGCGGCACCTATCTCCACGGGCTTTTTGACACCGGAGAGCTGACGGAGAAGCTGGCGGAGATGCTCTGTAAAAAGAAGGGCATCGACATGGCGGAGCATGAGAAGGTGGACCATCTGGAATACCTGGAAAAGCAGTACGACATGCTGGCCGACGGCATCAGGGCGTCGATGGATATAGACAGGATCTACGAGATAATGGACAGATACAGCGGGGAATGATGATGGAAACGAAACATGTGCTTCCGGCCGATATAGAGAGGACCAGCATGGGGATCATCATGGATGAGCTTCAGGAGATGGGCATCCGGATCTCCGAAGACGTGCTGCCCGTGGTGAGGCGCGTAATACACACTACGGCGGATTTCGATTATGCGAAGAAGCTGGCCTTTACGGAAAATGCGGTCGAGATAATTACGGAAAAGCTGCGGGGCGGCGGCATCACCATCGTTACGGATACGAATATGGCGCTGGCCGGCATCAGCAAGCCCTCGCTGGAGAAGCTTTCCTGCGGCGCGAAGTGTTTTATGGCGGATCCGGAGATCGCCAGGGCTGCCAGGGAGGCAGGCACCACCAGGGCGGCGGCATCAATGGAGCATGCAGCGGGCATCGAGCACGCGGCCTTTGCGTCGGGCAATGCTCCCACGGCGCTTATCACACTTTCTGAATTGATGCGAAAAGGCTTCCGCCCGGAGTTCATCATCGCGGTGCCTGTGGGCTTCGTGAACGTGGTTGAGTCGAAGGAAGAGATCTTTACGCTCTGCGAGGAATTCGGGGTGCCCTGCATAACGGCTTTCGGCAGGAAAGGCGGCAGCAATGTGGCGGCAGCCATCTGCAACGCACTTTTATACATGGCCAGCGAGACTACGGATCCCGGCGAAAGGGGATGGAAGGGCTGACGGCCCTCGGATAAGTAACATGAAAGCTAAAGGAAAGCTGTACGGCGTCGGCACAGGCCCCGGAGATCCGGAGCTTCTGACGATAAAAGCTGTAAGAATACTGGAAAGCGCCGACGTTATCGCATTTCCCGGCAGGGTGCCGGAGGAGACCCTGGCTTACAGGATCATAAAGGATGTGGTCGGCGGGCTCGATAAAAAGACGCTTCTGGGGATCGACTTCCAAATGACGAAGGACCCTGACAGGCTGGCCGAAGCTCACAGACATCATCGCGCTGAAAAAGACCGACATCTACGGCTATATCATCGGACTCTATGTCGCCTATGGAGGCACGTT
>JAFRYJ010000239.1 GCA_017437705.1 Lachnospiraceae bacterium | reverse complement strand
CGCGCTTGTTAATGACGTCGGGTGTTTTTGCTGTAATAAACATGTGCATGGCTGTATTTTATGAGGGGCTCCGTATGGCGGATGCCCTGGTTTACACATATAACGGAGTGTGGTTCATAATCGTACTGACAATCATACAGACTGCCGTATGCCTGCAGGCGCGACTTGATAGGGACATGAACAAAATAAGAGCGGGGGCGGACAGGCAGCTGGACATCATGTTAGTATTTGTGGCTGTCCTTGTAATGATGATCACGGGGGAATATCAGGTTATTAATCTCAGCAAAGCGGATGCTTTTGCTTTCAGGCTTGCCGGTGAGATAGGCAAGCTTTCGGGGTATTACCTCTGCTATTTATATGCGGATAGGGTCAGGGAGGCAGGGTCCAGTACTGCAAGAGGACTGTCGCTGTGCGTAACAGGTGTTTTGTTTGTGACGGCCTGCTACTGCCATAATATTACGGTCAGTGTCGGACCAGTAAGAATCGTATCGGGCATCCTGATGGCACCCGCTCTGATGGGAATGTTCGAGCGTCATTACGGAACGAACATTCTGTATACAGTATCAGCCTTTTCTCTGGAGATATACTTGACGCATGTGCTGGTCATGAGGCTCCTGCCGGACAGTATAAGTCCGGCATGGTACAAGTGCGTACTGCTTACCATGATATTCCTGATGTCCGGCATCATCATCGGATATGCGGAGGAATACATACCGGTATTAAGGAACATATTTCATCCGGTAATAAAACGGAGGCTTGGAAGATGAGGATTATGTTTGTGAATTTACCATATAAGTTCGCCATAAGCAGGGCAAGCCGCTGGCCTGAGAAGACGAAGAGCGGGACGCTTTACTATCCGTACTGGCTCTGCTATGCGGCTGGTGCGTGCATGGATAAAGGCTATGATGTAAGCGTCATTGACTGCATAGCGAGGGGGGATTCTAGAGAGGGCTGCATTAAGAGGATAGAAAGTTTCATGCCGGATTACATTGTGTGCGAGACAACTACTCCAACATGCACGTATGACTATGAGACTATTGTGAAGATAAAGGACAGAATGCCTGGAACGACCTTCATCGTAGGCGGTACGCATGCCACGGCACTCCACGAGAGAGTGATGAATGAGTGCGGGGCTATAGACATCATTGCCCGGAGGGAATATGATTTCACGATAGATGATATCGTAAGGAACCGTGATGACCTTGGCAGGGTGAGGGGCATCACGTATAGGGATGAGGACAAGGGGATAGTTGTCAACGATGACAGGCCGTGGCACGAGAACCTTGACGACCTTCCCATGGTAAGCAGGGTATACGAGAAGTTCCTTAATGTGGGCGATTACGGATACAGTCTGGCCGAATCTCCGATGGTTCAGATCTTCAGTGCAAGGGGGTGCCCGTTCCGCTGCAACTTCTGCTCGTATCCCGGGACGATGGGTGGCAGGGCATACAGGAAGCGCAGCACCATGAACTTTGTTGATGAGCTTGAATACATATCGGAGCATATGCCGTATATAAAGGAAGTCTTCATAGAAGACGACACTTTTACGGTGGATAAGAAGCGGGTATATGAGATATGCAGGGAGATCGTGAGAAGGGGGCTGGATATCAGGTGGTCATGCAATACGAGGGCGGATATTCCGGAAAAGCTCATGAGGGCCATGAAGAGGGCAGGATGCAGGCTGCTTGTTGTTGGATTTGAGTCCGGGAGTCAGAAGGTGCTTGACGAGACGGAGAAGGGGATAAGGATTGCGGACTCGGAAGCATTCATGAGAGCTGCCAGGAAGAGCAGGCTGAAGGTCTTTGGCTGCTTCATGATCGGCCTTAAGGGCGATGATAGGAGGACTATAGAAGAGACGTTCAGGCTTGCAAAACGGCTGTATCCCGACATGGTTTTCTTCCAGCAGGTGGTACCCTTCCCCGGGACGGGTTTCTATGAATGGGTAAGAGAGGAGGGATACCTGCTGACTGAAAAGTATGGCGAATGGCTCGATGAGAGGGGGCAGCTCAGATGTCTCGTGAAATATCCATATGCGGATGCAGATGAGATAGAAAAGATGCGGGACAGGATGATGAGCAGATACTATTTCTCAGTTAGATACATATTACATACGGCGCTTCATAACTTTTCCATCCCGGAGATGCGGAGGATAGCGAAGGGGGCAGTGTCTTATTTCACCTTTCGGATGAGGAAAGCGACGGGAAGGCATGTGTAATGAAGAAGTCTGACGTCTGCTTCTGCGCCATGTATCTCTGCCTCACGGTTATAGGCGCGACGATGATTAAGGCTGGCGCGGCTAAGGAGAGCGGGAGCTTTTATATCATGTCTCGGCCGATTAGTAAGGAGCTGATAATAGGGGTCTTACTATATGGATTCAGCTTCCTTATGTATACATTCGTGATATCGCAAATGCAGATCAGTCTTGTGATACCTCTGATGGCGGGAATCAACTCGATTGCCATAGTCCTTCTGGGGGTTATTATTTTTAAGGAAAGACTGGCCGCAGGGCAGGTATTGGGGGTTGCAGTGATAATAGCCGGGATCGTTGTCCTGGGAATGTTCAGCTGACTTTAAGGTGGAGAAGCATAGTAGTAGGCATGGCTGGCTTACAGGGGGATCTGAGAGGAATGGATTCAGGCTATATTAAGGAAGTGCTTTACAGGACGATGCTGAGGATGAGGAATTCTGCATACGGATACAGGATTTACGAATTTCTTGATGGCATCGGGGTTCGGATCATCCTTAGTAGGTTATTTAACTTTGCTTCGGCAATGAAGATGAGCAGGCATCCCACGGACGAAATGGCGAGAAGCGCCTCATATTTCCGGGCTCATAAGGAAGAGATCGGCAGGGTGCTTAGGCTGCTGTCGGATGATTCATCAAGGGATACGTATAAGCGCATGTGGGAATTCAGGATGCATGGGAGGTACGGCATGCTACCGCGTAATTCTTACAGGAGCCAGTATTTTGGGAATGATTATTTTCATTATAAGAATGGCCGTGAAGTATTCGTTGACTGCGGCGCATTTGACGGCGATACAGTCAGGAGTTTCAAGAAGGCCATGGCAAAAAGGAGGATCGGGGGGTATCGGATG
>JAFRYJ010000238.1 GCA_017437705.1 Lachnospiraceae bacterium | reverse complement strand
CGGTAATAACCGTACTGCTGATCACATTTTCGATAGGTGTAAGTTACCTGTTTTTCCCGGGTATATCTTCATCATCAAAGAGTGCGTTCGATCTTTCGGAGATCATCAAAATGGTGCTGGATCTTATACCTGTCGACGCGGTATCTCCTTTTGTAGAGAACAAGACCATACAGATAATAATTATAGCAATAGCGGTGGGAGTCGCACTTCTGATACTTGATGAAAAGACTCCCCGACTGAGGGGGCTGGTGTCCGAAGCGAATCAGCTGATCTTCACGATAATGAGATTCGTCTCGAAGATCATTCCGGCTGCCGTATTCTTAAGTATATACAAGACATTTGCCTTAAACGATCTGTCAGGAATTCTCGGCGTCTGGAAGCTTGTGGCGGCGGGATATGCGATAATGGTCCCGTTTACGGCCTTTATTGTGCTGTACGTCTGCATAAGAAGAAAGATCAATATAAGGGAATTCCTTCACGATATTTCAGGGCCGGCGATCGTCGGGCTTACCACAGCCAGCGGGACCCTGGCCATGACGAAACAGTTCGAAACAGCAAGAGAGGTCATGAAAAAAGACGAGAAGCTTGTCGGATTCTGGGTACCGCTGTCGCATGCGATGTTTTCACCCTCCGTTGTTCCGCCGCTGGTGGCTGCAGCCTTCTTTGCAGGCAATTACTATGGGACTCCGATCTCGCTGCCGCAGATACTGATCCTGTATCTGCTTGTTACCCAGCTCAGTATTGCATCACCTAAAGTACCGGGGGGCATCATGGCGACATATACGATCCTCCTTGGACAATTGGGCATGCCTGCAGATGTGGTGGGACTTTTGATGGTGGCAAATGTCTTTATTGTAAATGTACAGACCGGACTGGCAATGGTCATCCGTTCGGCGGAACTTGAAGAATTCTCACATATTATCGGATCTGAGAAAACTTCCGCAGCGAAATGATATACTCTTTGACAATACAAATATAAAAGGATCACTTCATGGAAGACAAGCGGTTTATATTTGAACAGTACAGAGTCCCTCATGCCCTGGCGGTAATGGCCTTCCCGGCCATCATCAGCCAGCTGATAATACTTATATACAATCTTGCGGATACGTGGTTCATAGGAAGAACGAACGATCCGGTGATGGTGGCTGCCTGTTCCCTTGTGCTCCCGCTTTACCTTATCACGGTGGTGATCGCCAATATCTACGGCACAGGCGGCGGTACGCTGATCGCCCGGCTTATCGGAAAGGGCGATGAAGAAGAGGCTTCCAGGGTATCCGCAGCATGTATATGGATGGCCCTTGCATCGGCATTATTGTATTCCGCCGTATGCTTTATCGTGATGGATCCGATGCTGCGATTCATGGGAGCCAGCGACGACGTACTGGGATATGCGAAGCAGTACATGTTTTTTGTTGTCGTGATTGGAGGTACGCCCGCCATCCTCAGCAGCACCATGTCGGCTATGCTCAGGAGTATAGGCATGTCTGCCAGAGCGTCTTTTGGTCTCAGCATGGGAGGCGTTCTGAACATCCTGCTGGATCCGCTCTTCATGTTCGTCATCCTTCCTGACGGAAAGCAGGTCATGGGTGCTGCAATAGCGACGATGCTCAGCAATACGGCTGCTCTGGTATACTTCATCATCACCTACATAAAGGCCTGCAGGGAGACGATCCTGCGGCTTAGGATGAACGGGAAATACCCTTCAAGGAGGTCGCTGAAGTCGGTGTTCAGCGTCGGTGTGCCCGCTGCGGCTGCAATATTCCTGTTTGACGTATGCAATATCGTGATCAACAGGCTTTCATCCGGATACGGCGATACGGAGCTGGCGGCCATAGGCATAGTGCTAAAGGCAGAGAGACTGCCTCTGAATATCGGAGTCGGGATTTGCCAGGGAATGGTGCCGCTGATCGCATATAATTATTCTTCCGGAAACAGGGAGAGGATGGATTCCGTCTTCCGTTTCGGGAGGGCTGTGGGGCTCATCACGGGGATCGTAAGTGTTATACTGTATTTTATCTTTGCCCCGTACATCATGCAGGCGTTCATCGGCGATGCCGACACGGTAATGTACGGCACTCAGTTCCTGAGGGCAAGATGCTTTGCGACGCCTCTGATGTTCCTGTGCTTCAGCATGGTGCATTTCACACAGGCCATCGGCAGGGGAAGGGAATCCATGCTGCTGGCTGTGACCAGGCAGCTTGTATTCAATATCCCGCTTTTATTCATTATGAACATGCTTTTCGGGATGAACGGGATCGTCTGGACCCAGGCAGCCGCAGACCTTTGCACGGTCATAGTTTCATATTTAGTTTATTTTTCAATACGGAAAAAGGAAGGATGGCCCGTTCGTCTGTGACCATCGGTGTTATTAATACCGAATAGGACGGTTCATCAGGGCCGGCAGAGGAGTTGAACAGTAATGGAAAGGCTTTATTATGAAGCACCAGGTATAGAAAGAAAAGAAGACGCCATAGACTATATAAAAGAGTTTTATGAATACGATTCTGATATAAACGGTACCGGAGGGCTGCACAGGTATACGGAAGACTATGAGGGCTGGCTCGAAAAGCTTGATATGGACTGTAAAAGAGAACCTGATG
>JAFRYJ010000237.1 GCA_017437705.1 Lachnospiraceae bacterium | reverse complement strand
TCCCGGTTCATCAAAGTTCTTTATTGCTCTTGACTACAACCTTATGAGGATCTTCGGTTCCGAGAGGATGGTGGGCATGTTCAACGCCCTTGGCTTCAAGGAGGGCGAGGCCATCGAGCACAAGCTCCTTACCAGCGCCATCGCAAAGGCCCAGGAGAAGGTCGAGTACAACAACTTCGGCATCAGAAAGAATCTTATGGAATATGACCGCGTAAACAACGAGCAGAGAGAGGTCATATACGCGGAAAGGCGCAGGGTGCTGGAAGGCGAGGATATGACTCCGGTCATCACCAAGATGCGTCATGATGCCGTACAGTTCGCCGTGGACAGGGTAATTGAAAACGGCATACCCAATGAAGAATGGGATATGAAGAAGCTCTACGAGGACATGGTGGATCTGATCCCCGTTCCCATCGTGGATCTTACGCCCGGGAAGTACGCATCATATTCAAGGGAGCAGCTTATAGAGGAGCTCCAGGACAAAGCGGATATCTTCTACAAACAGAAAGATAAAGAATTCCCCGACCCTGCAATGCTGAGAGAGGGCGAGAGGGTCATCCTCCTGAAGGTCATCGACAGAAGATGGATGAACCATATCGACGACATGGAGCAGCTGCGCCAGGGCATCGGCCTCCAGGCCATGGGCCAGAGGGATCCCGTTGTTGAATACAGGTTCGCATCCTACGACATGTTCGACGAACTGATCGCCGGCATTTCCGAGGAGACGACGAAGATGCTCTGCCACCTTGAGATGAAGCAGCCGGTGGAGAGGGAGCAGGTGGCAAAGGTCACCGGAACGAACAAGGACGATTCCGGTCCCAGAGTTCCGAAGAAAAGGGCAAACCAGAAGATCTATCCCAACGATCCCTGCCCCTGCGGCTCCGGAAAGAAATACAAGCAGTGCCACGGCAGGAAGGGCGCAGCAAGCCTTTGATGCAGGCATCATATGAATAGAGCAGATCATTCTGCGAAATATCCTGACTGTTCAGGAAATCTAAAAAAGAAAGTGGTGATGACATGGTAATTCTCGATTCTTATCAGGTAGAATTGAACAATTACGAGGGTCCCATGAACGAATTGAGGGATTCACTTTAACTTAGCGGGAAAGCTTTCCAGAATAGAAGAGCTGGAGAGGACCCTGGAGGAGCCGGGCATATGGGACGATAACGAGAAGGCCCATATGCTGGTGAAAGAACTCAAGGGCCTGAAGGATACGGTCGCCGAGTTTGACGAGCTTAAGACGAAATTTGAAGACACGGCCACACTCATAGAAATGGCCAACGAGGAAGATGACGAGAGCCTCGTGCCCGAGGTGCAGGAGACCTTCGAAGCCTTTAAAGAAGACTTCGACAGCCTGAAGATCAGGACCCTGCTTACCGGAGAGTACGACAGGGACAACGCCATCATCACGCTGCATGCGGGCGCCGGCGGAACGGAGGCCTGCGACTGGACCCAGATGCTGTACAGGATGTACACCAGATGGGCGGAGCGCAAGGGCTTTACCGTGGAGGTGCTGGACCTTCTGGACGGCGATGAGGCGGGCATCAAGTCCGTCACTCTGCAGATAAACGGCGAGAACGCCTACGGCTACATGCGTTCTGAAAAGGGAGTGCACAGGCTGGTGCGCATCTCCCCCTTCAACGCCAACGGAAAGAGGCAGACATCATTCTCCTCCTGCGACGTTATGCCGGAGATCACGGAGGATGTGGACATCGAGATAAACGACGAGGATATCAGGATCGATACGTACCGCTCCAGCGGTGCCGGCGGACAGCATATAAACAAGACATCGTCCGCCATACGTATCACCCATTTCCCCACGGGCATCGTTGTAACGTGCCAGAACGAGAGGTCACAGTTCCAGAACAAGGACAAGGCCATGCAGATGCTGAAGGCCAAGCTCCTTCTCCTTAAGGAGCAGGAGAATGCGGAGAAGCTCTCGGACATCAGGGGCGACATAGTCGACAACGCCTTCGGCAGCCAGATCCGTTCATACGTAATGCAGCCCTACAAGCTGGTAAAGGATCTGAGGACCGGGGAGGAATACGCCAACGTTACGGCCGTAATGGACGGCGATATAGACAGATTCATAAATGCGTACCTTAAGTGGGAGAGCCTGGGAAGGCCGGACATCAGAGAATAAGCGAGAGGTGGAAAAAGTGACAGGAATAGCGATCATGGGTTACGGCACCGTCGGGTGCGGCGTCTACGGAGTCATAAAAGAGAATCATGACCTTATTTACAAAAACACGGGTCTCGATCTCCAGGTCAAAAGGATACTGGACATCAGGGATCTGGAGGGCGAAGCCGGAAAGATAGCTACGAAGGATTTCAACGACATCATAAACGATCCCGAGATCAACATCGTGGTGGAGACCATCGGCGGCATTCATCCCGCCTTTGAATATTCCCACGGAGCCCTGGATGCGGGCAAGAGCGTCGTTACCTCCAACAAGGAGCTGGTTGCAGACTGCGGCGGCGTTTTCCTCAGGAAGGCCAAGGAGCTGGGCCTCAACTACATGTTCGAGGGAAGTGTCGGCGGAGGCATCCCCATCATAAGGTCGATAATGAACTCTCTCCGCGGCGAGGACATCGTTGCGGCCAAGGGCATACTGAACGGCACCACGAACTTCATCCTTACGAAGATGCTGGACGAGGACATGGAGTATGCGGAGGCTCTTAAGAGGGCCCAGGATCTGGGCTATGCCGAAAAGGATCCCACCGATGATGTGGACGGCATCGATTCCTGCCGCAAGATCGCCATCATCGCATCGCTCATATACATGAAGGCTGTCGATCCGGCGGACATCCATACCGAGGGCATCACGGACATCAGCATAATGGACCTTAAATATGCCGACAGGCTGAAGATGGCCGTCAAACTGGTGGCCAGGTTCCAGAAGACGAAAAAGGGCGTTGCAATGAGCGTTACGCCTCTCATGCTTAAGAGGACGTCGCCCCTTTACGGAGTCAACGGCGTAAACAACGGCGTTACCGTTACCGGTACGGCTATGGGCGAGATCATGTACTACGGCAAGGGCGCCGGCATGTATCCCACGGCCTCGGCGGTGGTGGCCGACGTCATCAAGGAGGCTCAGAACGAGGGTACCGATATCTCCCCCGGCTGGGACGCCGACAGAATGTTCCTGGAGGACATTCTTGACGAAGAGCATTTCTTCTTCGTAAGAGCATGGAACGACGATATGGCAAAGGCGCTGAAGCTTTTCGGCGACGTGCGAATGATCGTCCTGCCCGAGAGGCCCGGCGAGTTCGGATTCCTTACCCCGGTGATGACCGAGAGGGAATTCATAAGTAAATACAACACCATGGAACACGCGATCAAATACATAAGAGGTGACATAGATGCTGATAGTTAAAAAGTTCGGAGGCACATCCGTAGCGGATAAGGAAAGGATCTTCAACGTGGCCCGGAGGGCCGCAGAGGATTACCGGAACGGCGACGACGTCATACTGGTCCTTTCCGCCCAGGGAGATACCACAGACGACCTTATAGCAAAGGCCCACGAGATAACGAACAGGCCCTCCAAGAGGGAGCTGGACATGCTGATGACGGTGGGCGAGCAGATCAGCGTCTCCCTTATGGCCATGGCCCTGCAGGATATGGGTATACCCGCGGTCTCACTAAATGCATGGCAGGTGCCCATGCACACGTCCCGCACCTACGGCGGAGCCAGGATAAAGAGCATAGATTCCGAAAGGATAATGACAGAGCTGGACCACAGGAGGGTCGTTGTTATAACGGGCTTCCAGGGGGTCAACAGATATGATGATTACACTACTCTCGGCAGGGGCGGCTCGGATACGACGGCGGTGGCCATCGCCGCGGCGCTGAAAGCCGACAAATGCGAGATCTTTACGGATGTGGACGGCGTATATACGGCAGATCCCAGGATCGTCAAGAATGCCAGGAAGCTCAGCGAGATAACCTACGACGAGATGCTGGAGCTGGCAAGCCTGGGGGCCCAGGTCCTTAACAACAGGTCCGTGGAGCTGGCAAAGAAATTCAAGGTCAAGCTGGTGGTGCGTTCAAGCCTGAACGATTCCGAAGGCACCATAGTAAAGGGAGGAGTAAAAGTGGAGAAGCTTTATGTATCAGGTGTTGCATGTGACAAGAAGGCGGCCAGGATCTCTGTCCTCGAGCTGGAGGATATCCCCGGCGTGGCATTCAACCTTTTCAATATGCTTGCAAAGCATAATATAAACGTTGACGTCATCATTCAGTCCGTGGGACGTGACGGTACCAAGGATATTACATTTACAGTCAATGAAAACGACCTTGAAGATGCGGTGAGCATCCTTGAGGAGCATCAGGAGGAGCTTCTGTTCAAGAGCATCTCCGTAAATAAGGACATCGCCAAGGTATCCATCGTCGGCAACGGCATGATGAGCCATTCCGGCGTAGCGGCAAAGATGTTCGAGGCTCTTTACGATGCGCACATCAACATCGGCATGATCTCCACCTCGGAGATCAAGGTATCCGTACTTATCGACCAGAAGCACGCCGAGAAGGCGATGAACGCGATCCACGACAAGTTCGGTCTGGAGGGCTGATCTAAAATGTTTACGGAGGGCTTTTGGGACGCTGCCGCAAAAAGCGGCGGCTTCCTCCTGGTATGCCTCGGGGTCTTTGCGGGGATATTCATCATCGCCAGGACCGCCCAGGCGCTGATCGACAGGAAATATCCGGATCACAACGAGATAAAGGGGACCAGAAGGGTCGTCATGATCGGCATGCTGAGTGCCGTTGCCTTCGTGCTGATGATCTTCGAGATCCCCCTCCCCTTTGCGCCCTCATTTTACAAGATAGACCTCAGTGAAGTACCGGTGATGGTGGGGACCTTTTCCATGGGCCCCGGCGCCGGCGTCCTCATCGAATTCTTCAAGATACTTCTGAAGCTGGTCTTCAGGGGGACGACCACGGTGTTCGTCGGGGAGCTGGCCAATTTTGCGGTGGGCTGTTCGTATCTGCTGCCCGCGGGCATCATCTACTATTACAGGAGGACGAAAAAGAGCGCCCTCCTTGCGCTTACGGCGGGGACCGTCAGCATGACGGTGTTCGGCAGCCTGTTTAACGCCGTGTATCTGCTGCCCCGTTTTGCGGAGCTCTACGGCCTGCCGCTGGAGCAGATCGTGGCCATGGGAACGGAGATAAACGGCAATGTCAACAGCGTTATGACGCTGGTGCTTTTCTGCATCGTGCCCTTCAACCTTCTTAAGGGCGTGCTTGTGCTCATACTGACGATGCTCATATACAAACGTATCAGTACGGTACTGAAAGGACGCAGGTAAATGGATAAAAAGGAAAACGAAAACAGGATAAAGTTCGACGTCAAGCTTACGAAGAGCGATATTTTCTCGCTGCTTCTCAATCATTCATATATAGGGCCCATGGGCATCGTTACAGGCATCATCGTTATAGCCACCATCGTGCTTTTCGCGCTTAAGTTCAACGAGATCGATACCGCCGGGAAGATACTGCTGATCGCCATCTTCATCATCTATATGGCCATCAACCCCATAATGCTTTATATGAAGGCCTCAAAACAGGCCAAGGCGACGAAGGACGACAAGCCTTTAACCTACGAGATAAACGAGGAGAACATCCTTATCGGCCAGGGCGTAAAAAGGGATAAATGCCCCTGGAGCGGCATCATAAAGGCAAGGGAGACGGGGAAGACCTTTCTCCTTTACGTAACGAAATACACTGCGTTCATATGGCCCAAGGAGCAGATCGGCGCGGATAAGACGGATGATGTAAGAGAGCTTATCAAAAAGTGCGTGAAGCCTTCCGCCATGAAGATCAGGAAATAGGATATGGAAGTATACGAAAGCTTTTCCCCTGGCGACACTATGGAGCTGGGAAGGAAGATGGGAAGCTCTGCGCTGCCCGGCAGCGTATATGCCCTTATCGGCGGCCTGGGGACGGGCAAGACCGCGTTCACTGCGGGCTTTGCCGAAGGGATGGGCATAAAGGAGCACGTCAACAGCCCCACATATACCATAGTTCAGGTATACGATTCAGGTGAGATCCCTCTCTACCATTTCGACGTCTACAGGATAGAGGACATCGACGAAATGGAAGAGACGGGATTTTCCGACTATATATACGGAGACGGGGTGTCCGTTATCGAGTGGGCGGACATCATAGGGGAGCTTATCCCGGATGATGCCGTCACAGTTACATTCGAAAGAGATCCCCTGGGCGACCCGTGCCGGAGACGGATCACGGTAGACAGGGGAGATAAAGAGGTCATTGAATGAAACTTTTGGCGATTGAAAGCTCCGGCCTTACGGCCGGATGCGCCGTCATTGAGGACGGCAGGCTCCTGGGGGAGTACGATACGAATTTCAAAAAGACGCATTCCGAGACACTGCTTCCCATGACGGAAGCTCTTCTTAACATGCTGGAGATAAAGCCTTCGGACATAGACGCCATAGGCCTTTCCAAAGGTCCCGGTTCCTTTACGGGCCTGCGCATAGGAATCGCGACGGTCAAGGGCCTTGCCATGGCGCTGGACATTCCGGTGGTGCCTGTCCCCACAACGGCGGGGATAGCATACAACCTATTCGGCACGTCGGGCCTTATCTGCCCGATAATGGATGCCAGGAGGTCCCAGGTCTACACGGGGCTCTACCGCTTTGAAGGGGAGAAGCTTGTAAAGGTACGGGATCAGATGGCCGTGTCCGTCGACGAGCTGTGCACTTCGCTGAACGGGCTCGGAGAGCCGGTCACTTTCCTGGGCGACGGTATCGACGTATACCGCGGCCGCATCGAAGACCTGATGACCAACGGCTTCAGCTTTGCCCCCTGCCATCTGAGGTATCAGAGGGCGGCGGCCATGGGAATGCTGGCATATGAATACTATAAAGAGGGCCTTTCGATAAAGGGCGACGATCTGGTGCCGGAATATCTGAGGCTGTCCCAGGCTGAAAGGGAACTTAAGGAAAAGAACGATGGCAAATGATACAAAGGATCTGAGCATCTCCCTGCTTTCGCCGGAGGATACGGATGATGTCCTTTCACTGGAAAACGCATGCTTCAATGACCCCTGGAGCAGGGAGGCTTTTGAGCGTGCCGCAGTGTCTTCCTCATCACCGGTGTACGTGCTCCGCGCAGGCGGAAAAGTGGCCGCCTATCTGGCGGTGATCACGGCGGCGGACGAAGGGGAGATCGGCAGGATCGCCGTGGAACCGGACTGCAGAGGAAGGGGATACGGCATCATGCTCCTGGAGCACGCCTTTGAAGAAGGAAGAACGGCGGGGATACGCAGCTGGTTCCTGGAGGTAAGGGAACATAATACGGCGGCCCTGGCATTATATAAAAAAGCAGGCTTTGTCCCGGTGGGAAGAAGGCCCGGCTATTACAGGGACCCGGACGAGGACGGGATCATCATGAAGAGAGAGGAGGGGCATTATGCTTGATATATGTTTGCTGGGCACAGGCGGAATGATGCCCCTGCCGAAGAGATGGCTCACGTCGATGCTTCTGAGGTATAACGGCAGCAGCATCCTCATAGACTGCGGCGAGGGCACCCAGATAGCCATGAGGGAAAAGGGCCTGAGCTTCAAGCCCATCGACGTCATATGCATCACCCATTTCCACGGCGACCACATAACGGGACTCCCCGGTATACTGCTGGCCATGGCAAACTCCGACAGGACAGAGCCCCTTATAATGGTGGGCCCCCGGGGCCTTTCCAAAGTGGTGGGCAACCTGAGGATAGCGGCGCCGGAGCTGCCCTTCGAGATAAGATATCTGGAGATCGCGGGCCGGGATGCGCATTTCGAGCTTTACGGCCTGGATATCGACGCTTTCCGGGTGGATCACGGTGTTCCCTGCTACGGCTATTCGATCTCCCTTAAGAGGGCGGGGCTTTTCGACACCGAAAAGGCCAATGCGAACAATATACCGCTTAAATACTGGAGCAGGCTTCAGAAGGGCGAGACCGTGAAGGAGGAAGGCAGGGTAATGACTCCCGATATGGTGCTGGGCCCGGAGCGCAAGGGCCTTAAGGTCACATATGCTACGGATACCAGGCCCGTATCATCCATCGCGGAATACGCGGCAGGGTCCGACCTTTTCATCTGCGAGGGAATGTACGGCGAGAAAGGTGATGTGAACAACGCCGGACGCTACAAGCACATGACATTCGAGGAGGCGGGGACGCTGGCCTTCGATGCCGGCGTGAAGGAGCTGTGGCTCACCCATTACAGCCCGGCTCTTATAAAGCCCGAGGCTTACCTTGACGACGTAAGAAGGATCTTCCCTAATACCCATGTATGCAAGGACGGAAGATCCGTTGAGCTGAATTTTGAGGATCAGAATGAATAAAGACGTAACTGTACTGGCAATCGAATCATCCTGCGACGAGACCTCCGCCGCCGTTGTAAGGAACGGGCGGGAGGTGCTTTCCAACGTTATCTCATCGCAGATAGATATACATAAGCTGTTCGGCGGAGTGGTGCCGGAGATCGCATCGAGGAAGCATATAGAGAAGATCGACCCGGTGG
>JAFRYJ010000236.1 GCA_017437705.1 Lachnospiraceae bacterium | reverse complement strand
TCACCATAACCTATGCCCTGTTTCAGGCATATGACCAGCGCTACGAGCAGCCAGGCCAGGACCATATTGATCAACGATTTGATAATAATGCTTTTCATACTGTCTTATCTTCCGGTTTTATGATACTTTGCTTCTTTCATGTTTGCTGCGGTTTATTATAAATTCAGAAACAGCGAAATTCAAGACGTGTTACTGAGCTTATCACTGTAAACATAACGGCCTATTCGGCCGTTACGGCTTTGTACATAAGCTCCGCCACCTTCCTGTGGCCTTCTTTAGTCAAATGGACGTGGTCAAAGTCAGACACATCCGTTATCCCTGTCGCGTCGACGAATTTGAATCCGTATCTGTCCGCCAGCGCTTTGTAGCTGTCCGACAGCTCCTCCGAGACCTTTACGGAGTTGCCGTTTATATCCAGATATGTCCCGCTGACGTCTTTGATGGCCGCCGGCGCCGCGATGATGATCTCCGGCACGAAGCCCTGCTTCTCCATGGTGATCTCCGCAGCCTTAAAGATCAGCGTCTCCATTCCGGCAGCTATGTCGTCGGCGCTCTTCGAAGGATCTGTCAGCGTATCGTTTGTCCCCAGCATGATTATGATGACGTCCACCGGCATGTGCTCATCAAGCACCTCCGGCAGCGCGGTGAGTCCGTTCCTCCAGCCGTCGGCGCCTTCGCCGAAGGCCGTGGTCCTGCCGTTGAGCCCCTCGTTGATGACGGTGTGGTTCTCTCCGAGCATGCTCGAAAGGATGCTCGTCCAGAGCTCCTCTTCGGCATATCTTCCGCCGCCGCTTTCCGGGTCATAGCCCCAGGTGTTGGAATCGCCGAAGCACAGGATGACGCCGCCCTTCTGCACGGTCTCCGTTTCCGTCGGCTGCACGGCTTCACCATCGCTCTTACTTTCGCCCTGCAGCTTTTTCATCATAAGGACGACGGACACCATGACCGCCGCCAGAAACAGTGCAAAAAGTATCCACGTTATTATTTTATTGCCCTTTTTACCGTTCATGCCTGCGCCTCCGGGAACGTTTTATATACCATCAAAGCGCAGAGATCTCGTTGAAGAATCTTACCGCTGCATCCGCATCCCTGTCGTCGGGGCGCTGCTTGTTGATGCCGCCGATAAGCCTGAAGGGGCCGTATGTATCCCAGCCGTTGCAGCCGAACTCGCCGATAACGCGGCAGCTCCTGCTCTCAGCAGCTTCCTTTATGGCATCTGTAAGGCCCTTGCGCTTGCGGCCGCAGGAATACAGGAAGAACACCTTCCTGTTCTCCGGCAGCTTCTCCTTTGCAAAATCAATAAGCTCGGCTCCGAATTTTCCGTAGTAGATGCCCGACGCCAGGCCGATGATGTCATACCCGGAAAGGTCGATATCCGCCGACTCCAGTATATTGAACAGGTCGGCTCCGCACTCCTTTGCAATAGCCTCCGCCAGCTTCTTCGTATTCTCATGATGTGTCGAATAATAAACGATCGCTGTTTTCATTTTATCTCCTCTCATTCGCCGGCGCCTTCTCCGCCGATCCCTGCTTTATTCTTAAATCCGAAAAACCCGCTGCCTTCCCTTTTAAGCTTCTCCGTGGTCTGATCGTCCACGGCGTTTCTCAAGGCAGTCAGATACTCGGAAAACTTAACGTTCTCCTTGCCGTAGGTGTACTGGAGGTCGTATTCCAGAGGCTCCCATGTCTCGAGATCCGACTCGTTATGGGAGATAAGGGCCTCGATCCGATCGAGAGCCTTGTATATCTTCGCTTCCCTGGTCTCCAGCGCCTCCATCTCCGCAAGGAGCTCTGTCCATTCCCTGCTCTGTGCCTCCGGGAATGATGCCACCCACAGTCGGAAAATATCATCCTCCTTATCGGAATCCCCCTTCGTTTTAAGGAATGTGGGAACATCACCGGTGAAGGACTCGCCCAGGTCGTGGATAAGGCACATGCGTATGACTTTATCCATGTCCGCATCCGCAAATTCGGGCTCCCGGGATATGAGCATGGCCATAAGGGCTATGCGCCAGCTGTGATCCGCCACGCTCTCCCTTCTCTCGCCTTCGGTATAGCAGTGTCTGTATGTGGTCTTGAGCCTTGCAGCCCTGTCCAGTATGTCGAGTAATTCTTCAGGTCTCATAAATACCTCCGAAAGTATGCTGACATCATTATACCATGCAGCACACCGGTGATGCACTTTAATTGCGCCAAAGCAGGGCAAAAGAAAAACGCCGCGGTGCTTAACTGCATCACGGCGTCTCCTGTTATATCCCCAAACAATATCCCTTAGCTTTGTATATTATGCGTTCTTCTTCTCTTCAAGATACTTTGCATACTGATCAACGATCTTGCATGCGCTTCTTGTGCCGATAAGCTCAACGCCCATCTCGATCATCCTGAGACATCCTGAAAGAACGAATGTCTTAGGAACGCCCGAGAGCTTAAGCTTTGTATCGCCTGAAAGGTTGTCTCTCATGATCTCAAGATCTGATACGTCGGGAAGTACGGTTGAACCTGTAGCTGTCTTAACGTAATCTGCACCTGCCTCGCAAACGAGCCTCGTAGCTACAGCGATCTCTTCGTCTGTAAGAAGGCCTACCTCGATGATGATCTTCGCAAGAAGTCCGTAGCCGTGAACCTTCTCAACGAACTGGTTCATCTCGTTCCTTACGAGCTCGATGTTGCCGCTCTTAAGTGCGCCGATGTTGATGACCATATCCAGGGTCTGGCCGCCGTTCTTTACAGCATCATCAACTTCTGCCATCTTCATCTCGGTGGTAAGTGTGCCGTAAGGGAAGGAAATTGCAACGCCGACAAGAACGTCTGAACCTGCAAGCTCCTCTGCAACTACCTTTGTCCAGCAGGGATTGGTGTAAAATGCTGCAAGGTTGTGTGCAACTGCGTCGCGGCAGCCCTTGCGGATAGCTTCTTCCGTGGTATCGGGGGCGAGGATCGCCATATCGAATACCTTTGCAAATCTTTCAACTGTTAACTCTTCAAGCTTGATCATTTTGTTCTCCTTTCGATCAGATGAATATACTTTACTGTCACACATTATCGCTTTTCATGATGCCCTGCGTGCCCGCTGTTTTCCGCAATTCCGTGATCTCCCGGGACTACGTGCCTGCATCTGTTCTTTAATGACACAATAAAGGATATCGCCCTAAGCTTATAGGTGATATCCTTTTATCAATAAGTTATTTTCGACTGTGTATTATTTTCAGAACAGCGCAGTCGTTTTTGACAGGTGATTTCTTTATTTCCCGGTCTTCTCCCGGTACTC
>JAFRYJ010000235.1 GCA_017437705.1 Lachnospiraceae bacterium | reverse complement strand
CGAGGACAGCACCGACATAACAGTAAGGCTCAAGCAGGACGTGATCAAGCCGGAGGACGACATAGTGCTGTTCGCGGTAACCATCACTATGAGAAGCGTACTTGAAAACTTTAAGGAATATAGTATCAGAGCGGTAATAGACAATGATTCTTCTCTTGAAGGAGAAGAGATAGAAGGCATCCCGATCCATACACCGGAATATCTTAAGAGCCTCCGAAAAAGCGTGAAGATAATCGTGACATCAAGGAGGTACCGTCAGATATGCGAGCAGCTGCAGGCCATGGGATACCGCACGGGGGAGCAGGTATTCATTGCCCATGCATCCGTGCTAAATGAGAAGCCACTAAGCGTCATAGAGGAGACGCTGGACGGCAGGATAGTCAGGGGTGAGGAGATATATTACGACTTAAGGAAGCATTATGGCAGTATCCCCGTTTATATCGACCCCCATACCGGGACTGGCGACGTGTATTTCTCATGGCTCTACCTTGATAAGAACGAGGAATTCATCCTTATCGTTCCGACTGAGAGCTGCAGGAAGCTCGCAGAGCATCTGGGGATCAAGTCCGTCCTGATGTCCGGAGAGGATATATCGGCACTCGCCGCATATGGCAGGGCTAAAGGTCTCAGTGATATTGGCATGAAGATACTTAATTACTCATTTGACCAATACGTGACAGGGAGGATCAGAGGATACAAGGGTCTGGATTATAATATGATGCTTCAGAGGACGGTGTTCGGGGCTAAGGAAAGAGCCGTCCCCATAAGGATACCGCAGAGGGACTCGGATTGCTTGTTCGCTGAATACGGCATAAGAAAAGGACATACAGTGCTGCTCTCGCCATACGCTGGGCATGCTGAAGACATACCGATGCTTTTCTGGAGAAAACTCGCAGAATGGCTTAAAAGGGAGGGATACTGCGTATGTACCAACATAAGCGGGGAAGAGAAATCCATAGAAGGGACAAAAGGACTGAGCTTAGACTATTCTGAGGTGATTGACTTCGTGGACAAGGCGGGGGTCTTCATAGGTTTGAGGAGCGGACTTTGCGACATCATCGCTCCGACTTCGGCGAGAATGGCTGTAATCTATCCCAATCAGATGTTCACGAGGAGCGTGGACTACTACAACTATTTCAGTCTTGAAAAGATGGGGCTGAGAGAGGAGAACCTGCTTGAGATGATATGGAGTAGGGGGGATGAGAACTATTACATGGAGAAGATAGCATCGTTCCTATGCTAGAGGATTTCTTCAGCTATGGCAGTGAATGCACGGCTGACGACTTGTGCGATGCACTGGATGCGATGAATGAACTCTGGGGCAGGATCCTCTATGACAGTCGGCGGCACATGCTGGTGATGTCATCGGAGGACGACGAGGTGACCCGGCTCACGCTAAGATATCTAGCGCCATTCGCTAAAGCAAGGAGGGTGAGGTGTGGGTTCATACTCGTGGCATCAGACAGAAGGATTGGGGAAATGGCAAGGAGATATGCTACAGCCCCATACAGGATAGAATACTGCGACAGGGATATCATAGAAAAGCTTGGCAGGGTGCTGTCCGTATCAACCTATTCTTCCATTCTGTCATTTAACTCGCTCGACCTCACCACGGATAACGATGCATATGAGCTGGTTAGGAGGGGATTGCTCTCGAAGGAGGAGGTGCTCGCTCTCGCATGCCTGCAGCTTGATTATGTACCTGACGAGAGGGAGACAGATGAGAGCAGGAAAGAGTTCGAAAGAACATTCCCGGGTGAGGATGCCATAGACTGGAAGTTGTATCCGCCGGCTCCGTACAGGGGTAGCACGACTGACATATTCGAGAGGATCCTTGAGAACCCCGGCATCGGTAAAGACGACCAGGTGTTCATAAGCGGGGCTGTCAGGTCAAGCATCATGCTGGCTGAGCGCATGCATAACTTCAATATCTTTGGGATAATAGACAATAACAAAGCAAAACAGGGTACAGAATACGAAGGCCTTATGGTATATGCCCCGGAGGAGCTTGATGAAAAGTTCGGACGTGATATCAGGATAATCGTCCATACGAGGCACTTCAGGGAGATATGCGAGCAGTTGAGCAGACTGGGGTACGAGATGGGGAAGCAGGTATTTCCGGCATACGTGGCAGACGATCCGTACTTCCGCACAGAGATGCTTAAGAGCAGCATCCGGTGTATATATAAATCTGGTAAGGCGGTATATGACAGAGTTAGGGAGAGATGTCCTGACGAGCTTCTCATTCATCTGCCATACTCTGGAACAGGGGATGCCTATCTAGCGGGAATGTACATGGAAGACATGATCCGCATACATCATCTTCCGGATTCTATTTTCATAGTCAGATCGGAAGCCTGCAGGAAAATACTGGGGCTTTTCGGGTATGAGAGCGAAGTTCTGGACGAAGCAGGCTCTGATTCCTTAATAAAATATGCCAGGATAGTCGGATTCAAGACAGCGAACTACATAATGCTGAATGACAGCTATGACTTCAGGACATCCATAAGGCTCAGGGGCATAAACGGCATAGATTTTCATACGATGTTTCAGATCAGTGTATTCAAGGTTCCTGAAAAACGTAGAATACCTGTAGGTAT
>JAFRYJ010000234.1 GCA_017437705.1 Lachnospiraceae bacterium | reverse complement strand
GAAATCTTTCCCTTAGGCAACGGATAGCGCATTTCCTGAAGTCCATGATGAATAAAATGTTCACTATTCCTTATAAATAGTGTATAATCCCGTTATATATGCGTTTCTGCAGGGTAAGCCGCTGAATGCGCTTCCTTTAACAGGACAGATAAATAATAAACGAGGTATCTTAAATGTACGACAAAGTCAACTCCGACATGAATTTTGTAGAGAGGGAAAAGAAGATCGAGGATTTCTGGAAGGAAAACAGGATCTTTGAGAAGAGCATGGATCTCAGGGAAAACGGCGACGAGTTCATGTTCTACGACGGACCGCCCACGGCCAACGGCAAGCCCCATATCGGCCACGTGCTCACCCGTGTCATCAAGGACCTTATCCCCAGGTACAAGACCATGAAGGGGTACAACGTTCCCAGAAAGGCCGGCTGGGACACCCATGGACTTCCCGTCGAGCTGGAAGTGGAGAAGGAGCTGGGCATAGACGGCAAGGAGCAGATCGAAGAGTACGGTGTTGAGCCCTTCATAAAGCTCTGCAAGGAAAACGTATGGAAATACAAGGGCATGTGGGAGGATTTCTCCTTCACCGTCGGCTTCTGGGCCGATATGGAGAACCCTTATGTAACATATTATAACGATTATATCGAGTCCGAATGGTGGGCTCTCAAGCAGATATACGACAAGGGGCTCCTTTACAAGGGCTACAAGGTAGTGCCTTACTGCCCGAGGTGCGGCACGCCCCTTTCAAGCCACGAGGTGGCTCAGGGCTACAAGGACGTAAAGGAACGTTCGGCCATCGTCAGGTTCAGGCTTGTTGATGAAGACGCTTACATCCTGGCATGGACCACCACGCCCTGGACGCTGCCTTCAAACGTAGGCCTCTGCGTAAATGCAAAGGAGGACTATGCGAAGGTAAAGGCTGCGGACGGTTACACCTACATCATGGCGGAAGCGCTTCTCGACACGGTGCTCGGAAAGCTTAAGACGGATGATGCACCCGCCTACGAAGTCCTCGGGGTATTCAAGGGCAGCGATCTGGAGGGCAGGCATTACGAGCCGCTCTACGATTTCCAGAAGCCTGTTGTGGCAAAGCAGAAGGATAAGAACGCACATATCGTTGTTACGGACGATTACGTAACGCTTACGGACGGTACAGGCGTTGTACATCAGGCGCCTGCCTTCGGCGAGGACGACGCGAGAGTCGGCCGCAAATACGACATGGCATTCCTTCAGTTCGTAAACGACAGGGGCGAGATGACGGAGGAGACCCCCTGGGCCGGAGTGTTCGTTAAAAAAGCGGATCCCATGATCCTAAAGGATCTGGATCAGAGGGGCCTTCTTTATGATGCTCCCAAATTCGAGCACAGCTACCCTCACTGCTGGAGATGCAGCACGCCTCTCATCTACTATGCCCGCGAGACATGGTTCATCAAGATGACGGCCGTTAAGGACCAGCTTATAAAGAACAACAATACGGTCAACTGGATACCGGAGAGCATCGGAAAAGGACGTTTCGGCGACTGGCTTGAAAACGTTCAGGACTGGGGCATCTCCAGGAACAGATACTGGGGAACTCCCTTAAATGTATGGACCTGCGACTGCGGCCATATGGAGTCCATCGGCTCCATCGCAGAGCTCAAGGAAAAAGCCGTCAGCTGTCCCGACGAGATAGAGCTTCACAAGCCTTATGTGGACAATGTATTTCTTAAGTGTCCTGTCTGCGGAAAAGAGATGAAGAGGGTGCCCGAGGTCATTGACTGCTGGTTCGATTCGGGCGCGATGCCTTTCGCACAGTATCATTATCCCTTTGAGAATCAGGAGCTCTTCGAGAAGAACTTCCCCGCGGACTTTATCTCAGAGGCTGTAGATCAGACAAGAGGCTGGTTCTATTCGCTGATGGCGATCTCCACGCTGCTCTTCGACAAGGCGCCTTACAAGAACGTCATCGTCCTGGGCCATGTTCAGGATGAAAACGGTCAGAAGATGAGCAAGTCAAAGGGCAATGCGGTAGATCCCTTTGAGGCGCTTAAGACTTACGGCGCTGATGCCATCAGGTGGTACTTCTACACCAATTCCGCCCCCTGGCTGCCCAACCGCTTCAGCGGCAAGACAGTGCAGGAAGGCCAGAGAAAGTTCATGGGCACGCTCTGGAATACCTATGCATTCTACGTGCTCTACGGAAATATAGACGAGTTCGACCCTTCGAAATATACGATGTCCGGGGACCTTTCCGTTATGGACAGATGGCTCTTGAGCAAGCTGAATTCGCTTATCCTCGAGGTGTCGGCATACATGGACGATTACAGGATCCCCGAGACAGCCAAGGCCCTTCAGAATTTCGTGGACGACCTTTCAAACTGGTACGTAAGGCGCGGCCGCGAGAGATACTGGGCAAAGGGCATGGAGCAGGACAAGATCGACGCGTATCTGGTGCTTTACAAGGCTCTTGTTACGGTATCGAAGCTTGCCGCTCCCATGATCCCCTTCATGGCCGAGGCTATATATCAGAACCTGGTAAGGAGCGTTTATCCCGATGCCCCCGAATCCGTGCATCTCTGCGACTTCCCCGAGGCCGATGAGACAGCCATCGACAAGGATCTGGAGAAGAAGATGGAGAACGTCCTTGAGGTAGTTGTTATCGGAAGAGCGCTCCGTAACGAGTCCAACATCAAGAACAGGCAGCCTCTTTCCAGGATAATGATCAAGGCCGATACTCAGCTCGACCGGTATTATACGGACATCATCAAGGACGAGCTGAACGTGAAGGAGGTCGAGTATATCGACGATATTTCCGGCTTCATCACATATACCTTCAAGCCCCAGCTCCGCACCGTGGGACCCAAGTACGGCAAGGCCCTGGGCGGCATCAAGGCTTACCTTTCATCCGTTGACGGCCACGCCGCCATGGAGGAGCTTAAAGAGAACGGCGCCCTCAGGTTTACCGTTGGCGACACGGAGATCGAGCTTACGGAAGAGGATCTGCTTATCGACACGGCCCAGACAGAGGGCTTCGTGACAGCCACCGACAGGGGAGTATCCGTTGTTATGGACATAACCCTTACGGACGAGCTTATCGAGGAGGGCTTCTGCAGGGAGATCGTTTCCAAGGTGCAGACAATGCGTAAGGAAGCGGGCTTCGAGGTGATGGACCACATCATCGTGGGCGTCGCCGGTAACGACAGGATAAAGGATATAATGATAAACGACAAAGGCAGGATCCTTCCCGACGTGCTGGGCAACGATCTTCTGGTCGACGAGACAGACGGCTACGTCAAGGAATGGGATATAAACGGAGAAAAGGTAACGCTTTCCGTAAAGAAGGACAACTGATGCGGGGCAGACAGATGCGCGGAGAGTTTTTCGGAACAGGTGCTCCGAAGATATGTGTTCCGGTAATGGGCAGGAAGCCGACGGAGCTGCGGCAGAGCATCATGCAGGCGGCGGCGAAGGAGCCCGGCCTCATCGAATGGAGGGCGGACCGGCTTGAGGAACCGTCGTTTATCGGCGGATGCTCAGCCTTCTTCCCGGAGCTTGCCCCGGATATATTTACGATATTCACCTTCAGGACGGTGGAAGAGGGCGGATGCGGCAGGACCGCATATTACGGGTCCGCATGCTCGGCGGCAATTGAGTCGGGTATGTTTGATGCCATCGACCTGGAGATGCACAGGGACCGGAGCATGATCCTGGAGCGGGCAGAGCATGCTCATGAAAAGGGCATGGGTGTTATCGCATCGTGGCACGACTTCAGCTGCACACCTGAGAATGACGAGCTTCTTGAAAATGTGCGCCTGGGAACAGAACTGGGCGGCGATGTAATCAAGATCGCAGTCATGCCCGAGGATGAAAGGGATGTGGAAAGACTGAGGGAATTTGCCTTGGCAGCATTTAAAGAGGCCGGCAGACCGCTTATCATCATCGGTATGGGTGATGCGGGCAGGATCACAAGGACCGATCCTGCGGCCTTCAAAAGCTGCGTGACCTTCGCCTCGGCGGGAGCATCATCGGCGCCGGGCCAGATAGACATTGACGAGCTTCGGAGATACTTATGACACCGGAGATAGTTTTTAAGGATAAGGATGTATGTGTCGCATTCAAGCCTGCGGGATATCTTTCCCAGGCTGATAAAAGCACGGATCCGGACATGGTCAGCTTCGTAACGGGCGAATGCGGGCGGGACGTGCACATAATAAACCGGCTGGACAGGCCGGTGTCGGGTCTGATGCTCTTCGCCCTGAATGAACGGGCGGCAAAGGAGCTTTCGAAGCAGGTCTCCGCGGCAGGAGCAGGCATGTGCAAGGAGTACATAGCCTATCTGTCCGGCGTGCTGCAGGGCAAGTCCGGCGAGCTTAGGGACTTTATCGGAAAAGCCCCCGGCGACCAGAAAGCCTCCGTCATGAAAAAGACCAATAAGGGCGCGAAGGAAGCGGTGCTTAAATATAAGACGCTTAGGAGCGCATTCCGCGAGGGCCGGCAGTTCTCCCTGGTGAGGATAGAACTTGTGACCGGCAGGTATCATCAGATACGGGTGCAGACATCATCACGGGGCGCGGGCATATGCGGAGACACGAAGTACAATCCCGACTATGCGGACGGGAAGTCTCTTCCCGGCGACGGCTTTTCGAAGGACAACAGGTTTACGATCGCGCTGACGGCCGTGAGCCTGGAGTTTACCCATCCCGTAACAAAAAAGAAGCTTACGTTCCGGCTGCCGAAGGATAAATTCGGCTGGAACTGTGATATGCTTAAAGACATATAAAGCGTTAAGGAGACAAAGATTATGGCTAAGGAAAAGAAACTGGTCGAAGAGATCACCTCCATGTCGGAGGATTTTGCCCAATGGTATACGGATGTTGTGAAGAAGGCAGGCCTTGCCGAGTATTCCGGCGTTAAGGGCTGCATGATCCTTCTGCCAAACGGGTATGCCATATGGGAGCACATCCAGAAGAATCTTGATGCCATGTTCAAGGAGACAGGCGTAGAGAACGTTTATCTGCCTCTGTTCATACCCGAGAGCCTTCTGGAAAGGGAAAAGGATCATGTTGAAGGCTTCGCCCCCGAGGTTGCATGGGTGACACACGGCGGGTCTGAGCCTCTTGAGGAGAGGATGTGCGTAAGGCCTACCTCCGAGACCCTTTTCTGCGATCTGTTTGCAAAGATCGTACAGTCTCACAGGGATCTCCCCAAGCTTTACAATCAGTGGTGTTCCGTGGTCCGCTGGGAAAAGACCACAAGGCCCTTCCTCCGTACCAAGGAATTCCTGTGGCAGGAGGGACATACGATCCACGCTACGGCCGAGGAGGCTCAGGAGAGAACGGAGCTGATGCTCAACGTATACGCAAGGTTCTGTGAAGAATACCTGGCCATCCACCTGGTCAAGGGACAGAAGACCGACAAGGAAAAATTCGCCGGCGCCCAGGCCACATATACGATCGAGGCCCTCATGCATGACGGCAAGTCCCTGCAGTCCGGCACCAGCCACAACTTCGGCAACGGATTCGCAAAGGCCTTCGGCGTTCAGTTCACAAACAAGGACAATCAGCTGGAGTACGTATATCAGACATCATGGGGTATGACCACCAGGATCATCGGCGCCATCATCATGGTCCACGGTGATGATTCCGGACTGGTGCTTCCTCCCAGGATAGCTCCCATCCAGACCAGAATAATCCCCATCGCCGCCAAGAAGGAAGGCGTTATGGAGAAGGCCCGGGAGATCCTCGACAGGATCAGCGGCGTTGTTCGTGCCGACCTTGATGATACGGACAAGTCGCCCGGCTGGAAGTTCGCGGAGCAGGAGATCAGAGGCATCCCCACACGTATCGAGATCGGCCCCAAGGATATCGAGGCCGGACAGGTGGTCGTTGTTAGGCGTGATACGAGGGAAAAGATCGTCGTTGGATTCGACGAGATCGAAGAGAAGCTGCCCGTTATCCTTGAGACCATGCAGAACGACATGCTTGAACGTGCCACAAAGCACAGGGATGAGCATACCTATACTGCCCATAACTATGATGAGTTCAAGGATATAGTTGAGAACAAGCCCGGATTCGTTAAGGCCATGTGGTGCGGCGACAGGGCCTGTGAAGACAAGATAAAGGAAGATACGACTGCCACCTCAAGGTGCATGCCTTTCGAGCAGGAGACAGTGGATGACAAGTGCGTCTGCTGCGGAAAGCCTGCGAAGAAGATGGTTATATGGGGGAAGGCTTACTAAATAATAAAAAAACAGCTGTGTGTTACGTGCTCGGTGGCTGCGCCACAGGCACTGACACACAGCTGTTTTTTATTTGGTGGGACGGGTATTCAGTTCACTGCGGAGGCACTAACACACAGCTGTTTTTTATATGGCGGGACGAGTATTCAGGTGGCTGCGCCACAGGCACGAACGCATAGCTTTTTATTCATTTACAGGACTAAACTGAAGGTTGTGAAAAGAACAACTGAGCTATGATCATGCAGATATGCAGGATCACAGCTCTTTCATTTTATAGATTGCATTCAGCGTCAGTTCATCATCTCCGCCGGCATCCCGGAATAGCTGCCGTTCGTAAGCGATCCCGCGATGGGAGAGGCAGATCTCCAGAAAACAGAGAAAGATCCCGATGTCGATACGGTTGTAGAAGGGGACCTTGTCTTTGGGCATTATCCCTCT
>JAFRYJ010000233.1 GCA_017437705.1 Lachnospiraceae bacterium | reverse complement strand
GAGCACCTGGTAAAGGAATACGAGATCGAAGCTCTGCTGCCGGAGGAGTTCGTTTATACCGTTTACGAATTCGGTATGGCATGCAGGGAACGCATGAAGACATATAAGGAAACGGGCGCCTGCAGGGAATTTGTTATCTGACCGTCTGAGGGTGATCCGGCATAGTATCATCAAACAACAAATGTCGCTTCACAGGCGACCATACCCCGTATAAAGAGTAATAAGATGTGATCACAGACAGAGAAGTGGTCACATCTTTATTTTGCGGAAGCCCGTACATTATCGGGAGGCGGGCAGCAGCAGGATCATATATTAAACGGAGGTATGAATGATGAAGACATTAAACAACGGAATTACAGAGCTTGTATTTATACTGGACAGGAGCGGATCCATGGCGGGTCTTGAAAGCGATACCATCGGCGGATTCAACGGGCTTATCGAGAAGCAGCTCAAAGAGGACGGAGAGTGTTATGTCACAACGGTCCTCTTCGATCATGAGATACAGCTGCTGCACGACAGGGTAAGGCTTTGCGACATCAAAAAGATGACGGACAGGGATTATACCGTAAGGGGCTGCACGGCCCTCATAGACGCCATAGGAAAGACTATCGAGCATATCGGGAAGATCCATAAATATGCAAGACCGGCTGATGTGCCGGAGCACACGCTTTTTGTTATCACGACCGACGGAATGGAGAACGCCAGCCATATATATTCCAGCGACAAAGTGAAGAAAATGATAGAGAGACAGAAGAAAAGGTACGGCTGGGAGTTCCTCTTTATAGGAGCCAACATCGATTCCGTACAGACTGCAAAGGGCTTCGGGATCGGTGCGGACCGTGCTGTGAATTATAATGCGGACAAAAGAGGTACTGCCGTAGTCTTTGATGCTGTAGCAGCCACTGTATGTGATGTAAGGGCAAACAAAAAGGTTTCGGCATCATGGAGCAGGAAGATCAACGAGGATTACGAGGCCAGGGAACAGGAAAGATAAACTGCTTAATCGAATACAGAGCAGGAAAGGAAAACACCGGGAGACCGGTGTTTTTCGCTGTTATGGGGATGCAGGAACATCAGAGCCTTATTTTGCGCATTTCTTTTGAGCATGCGTCTTGATTTAATAATATCAATCTGGTATATATAATTTAAGATTGTATTTTTTGAGAAACAATTAACAAAGACCGGATCGGGGAGGCGCTTTATGAAGAAAAAGAAGATCATCAGCATTCTGGTGTCGCTGGTTATCATGCTGAGCATCGTGCTCATACCGGAAGGAGATGCGTATTCGGCTAACATCAATCCGCCGGAGAATCTGAGATGGGGAGGCTATTATGTGGCCAGATGGGACAAAGTCACCGGAGCCAACAGCTATGTGGTAAAACTTTACCGCAGGCTGTACAACACAAATACGCCGATCAGGAATGTGGAGATCACCGAACTGGAATATGACTTCTCGCATTACATGGCGGAAACCGGGTCCGGCGACTATTATTTCACGGTACAGGCGCGGGCAAAGACCGTGGACGGGACAATTCAATCGGACATCATAACATCTCCGATGACCGAGTTCCTGTTTGTCGGCGAGGAGCGGGTCGATTACATGAATGCTTCCATAACTGCACCTATTGGAGGGAAAACGCCGGATCTTGCGCCTCAGTCCGGTGATCCCGAAAAGTATTCAGTAGAAGTATATTGGAATTCTGACAAGGGGTATCACTGGTTCAGGGACTATTACGACAGCGGATATTACATGCCGACAACGGAAAAGTTTGTCCGCGGAAAGAAATACTATGTTCTTATCGAGTTTATTCCTGAGAGCGGATATACACTCCAGCCCGGAAACGGGCAGGTGAAGCTCAACGGAAGAACAGGGACCCTGAGAGCTACGACCAGGTCCGGGGAGGGCCTTTGTTATTCCTTCGAGTTTACGGGCAGAGATCAGGTTGAAGCATTTGTTGAAAGGCTTTATTACATATGCCTCGACAGGGCTCCTGATACGGGCGGCTTCAACGACTGGGTATCGCAGCTGAAGAACAGGACGAAGACCGGTATCGAAGTGGCAAAGGGATTTGTATTCAGCAAGGAATTCAAAGCGAAGAATTACTGCAATACCTGCTACGTAAAGCACCTTTATCGGGCTTTTATGGGCCGTGAATACGACCAGGGCGGACTTGACGACTGGGTCGGAAAGATCAAAAAGGGCTGGAAACGCCAGCAGATATTCAACGGATTCGCCAACAGCAGGGAGTTCAGCGCGATATGCCAGACCTACGGAATCACCCAGGGGACGAAGATAAGCATTCCGGCGCTGGAGACCGTTGTACCCTTTGAAAAATGCAGCGAGTGCGGGGCCGCGGGACTGAAGAAGTACACTATCACATATAAGCTGAACAGCGGCACGCTTCCGTCGACCGGAGTAAAGAAGTGGTATACCGTGGAAAGCGCCTCATATACGCTTCCGAAACCGACGAGGAGCGGATACACCTTCATGGGATGGTATAAAGAATCATCGTTTACCAATAAGGTGACATCGATTCCCAACGGCAGTACGGGGAACAAGACATTTTATGCAAAATGGAAGAAAAACTGACAAACTGTAATGCTGAACATGAGCAGAGCACAGGAGGGGACGTGCAATGAAACGTAAAAGATTTTTAGGATTTATACTTGCCCTGGCAATTATAATGACCATGGTACCGTACAGCAGGGGAAAGGCATACGCTATAGAACCCGTATTTGAAGTCCATGCCAGCATCACCGCGCCCATGCCGGGTAATTGCATGGATATAATGCCAACATCGGGAGACGAGGACAAGTATACCGTAAGTGTGGAATGGGAAAGCCCAAACTTTTTGTGGTACAGGGGATTCAGCAACTCCAGCTTTTTGGATCCCGGCGTGCTGATGTATGATTCCGAGACTTATATCAAGGATAGAATTTACTACGTGGTGATAAGGTTCACCGCACAGCCGGGGTATTATTTTGAAACCAATGAAGACTCGGCATTTCTGAACGGGAAAAAGGGACACTTTTTTAAATATGATGATGCTAATCATTCGGTGTCTTACATGTATCGGTTTGTGTGCAGAAAACCGGTGGAAGTGTTTGTCGAGAGGCTTTACAACATATGCCTTGGAAGGGAACCGGATACAGAAGGATTCAATTATTGGGTGGGTCTTCTGGAGAGCGGTGAGAAGACCGGCAT
>JAFRYJ010000232.1 GCA_017437705.1 Lachnospiraceae bacterium | reverse complement strand
GGCATGTAAGAAATCACCGGACGGCAGCGGCGAATCCTATGCGCCCGGTCCCGGCGACGAAGCATTTCAGGAGCTTTGCAAGCGCATATTCATCGAAAACGTTACAGTCGACACGATGACATATCATTCATATGTAAAGGACCCCGCCGTCACCGACGGAATAAAGCCAGCTGAGGTGAGCCTGGGTCACATCACGGAAGAGGAAAATGCAAAATTCCTCAAGATGACGCAGGACCAGCTGGCCGATCTTGAAAAGATCGACAGAAGCACCCTTTCAGAGCCCATGCAGCTCGATTATGATGTGCTCAAATACAGGCTGGAGCTGGACATCGAATCCTACGACTATCCCTATTACAACGAGCTGCTGGGACCCAACAACGGCGTTCCCGCAAATATTCCCAGCTCATTCTTCGATTACAGGATCCTCTCGGAGGAAGATGTCGAGGAGTATCTCATCCTTCTTGATGATATAGACAGATACTTCGACGAGGTCATCGAGTATGAGAAAGAGAGATCCAAACGCGGCCTCTTCATGAACGATACCCTCGTGGATCAGGCCCTGGAGAAATACAGAGGCTTTATCGAGGATCCCGAGAACAATGTCTTCATCACCGTTTTTGAAGGTCATTTAAGGGAGTCCCTTCCCGATCTTTCCGAAGAAAAGATCGCCGAATACGTGGCAAGGAATAAGGAGATCGTTCTGGGCTCTGTTATCCCCGCATACGAGAAGGTCATCAAGACCCTGGAAGAGCTGAAGGGCACCGGAAAGAACAACGGCGGCCTGGCGAATTTCAAGGACGGCAAGGGCTATTATGAATATCTCGTAAAGGAATACTCATCATCCAGCAAGACACCCGATGAGCTCTTCGATTACATGCAGAACAGGCTCGACGACGTTATACAGGATATCTACTCCGTAATGGGCAGCGATCCCGATGTATACAACAGATACATGAACGTTTCGATCCCCTACGACGATCCCAAGGAACTCCTCGATTTCTTAAGGCAGAAGACAAAGGAGACCATGCCCCAGCTCATCGATACAGACTATACTCTGAAATACGTGGACAAGTCCCTGCAGGATACGAATACCATGGCGTACTACATCGTTCCTCCCGTGGATTACTACAAGGACAACATAATCTACATTAATCCCGCGTATAACGACGATCTCTCAGACAACTTCACGACCTATGCTCACGAAGGCTATCCCGGACATCTTTATCAGATGACCTATTATCTGGCTTCCAACCCTCAGCCCGTAAGATACACCCTTAACTTCCTGGGCTACATCGAAGGCTGGGCAAATACCGCAATGCTGAAGGCCGCATACTGGTTCGACGAGATCGACGACAACGTTGCCCGCGTGATGGGCGATGAGACCATGTACAATTACGGCATAATCTGCCTTATCGACTATTACGTAAACTATAAGGGCATGGATGTAGACGCGCTTATGGAACAGTTCGGTTCCCTGGGCGTAAGCCGCGAAGGCATGGAGGAGATCTACTGCTACGTAGTAGAGGCTCCCGCTTCATATTATTCCTACGGTGCCGGCGCACTGCAGTGGCTGGAGATCTACGACAGGCTCGAGGAGTCTCTGGGAGATTCCTTCGACATCAACGATTTCTATACCTATATCCTTCCCAAGGGTCCCTGCACCTTTGAAAAACTGAACGAGCTTGTGGATCAGTATATCGAGAGCAAGTCATCAGCATCAAAGAAAGCCGCATGATGCTGCCGGGGCGCAGATAATAAGGCATTTCTACGTTAAATGCAGATTTCATTATTGATTACTGCAGATCGGCCGTATACGCCGGGGCCCCGCCCCGTCGTATACGGCCTTCGTTTTCCCGCAGTGATTCAGGCTGTTCCACACATTATACGCAGACCCGTCACCGGGTCCGCCCGCAGGCGGCATCCTCTGCATTTATGAATTATTTTTCGAATAATTATTCATTTTGTGCTTGACATACGATGCCTTTTGATCTATATTTCACATTAGATATAACGACACACACATCCCTTACTATATCCTTAAGAAAAGAGCTGCAGATCCCTCTGCAGCTCTTTTCTTTGGTTATTTAACGTTCTTATATACTTTTCACCTGAATGAATAATATACCTCGCCGGGATACATCGTATAGCCCTTGTAATACGCAAGCTCGGATACCGTTACCAGCTGATACCCCTTTTCGATAAGATCGGGAACTATGCGCTTCACCGCCTCGCCGGTGGATATCTGGCTGTCGTGCATCAGGATTATGTCGCCGTCCTTTACGTTGTTCATGACGACGTTGTAGGTGCTGTCCGCATTCTTCGTAGCCCAGTCCATGGTATCCACGCTCCAGTAGATCATGGGCACGCCCGCATTCTCCCTCAGGGTATCGTTTACCGCGCCGTAGGGAGGCCTCATGAAGGGAGGGCGCTGCCCGATGGCATCACTGATGACCTGTGCGGCAGGCTCCAGCTCTTCGGCGATCCCCGCAGCATCAAGCGTCGTAAGGTTTGCGTGATCCCAGGTGTGGCTGCCTATCTCGCAGCCCAGGTCATGGGCTCTCTGAAGGAGGTCCGGTGCCCGGGATGCGCTGGTGCCCACAACAAAGAACGTGGCCCTGGCGTTATTCTTCTCAAGTACATCGAGGATGACGGGGGTTACCGTGTAACCAGGCCCGTCGTCGAAGGTGAGGGCCACCATGGGTTTGTTCGGATCGACCTTATATTTGACCCTGTGGGCGGTTATGTTGTAGGCGGTGCACCTTTCCTCGAACTCCAGGGTGCTGGCGATCATGTCGATGACGTCGCTCTTCGTGCCGCCCCGGTCCAATATGCCCACGGCTCCTGCCAGCTGGCCCTCGTCGGGCTCCTCGCCCATCATGGTCCTGTAGGTCATCCTGGCAAACTCTTCCTTGTCGGGCCCCTTAAGTGTGACCTCCTTGCTCAGCAGGAAGGCCCTGGCCAGCTCTTCGCCGTCCATGGTGCCGGAAAGCAGCCGTCCCGTCCAGTCGTTGAGGCCGCCGTCGTCCGGTTCACGTTCCAGGCAGTTGCGGTAAAGCATCGTCACGTACTCCGTTACCTTTATATCCTGATCCCTGTTCTGCGATATCTTGAGGATCGAATCGTCGGTACCCAGGTATGCGGTCTTGTTCCTGTATTCCTCAGAACCCGAAACATGCCTTACTATGTAATCCGTGCTGACGCCCTTCCCCAGCTTCTCCATGGCGCCGGTCATGCCCTTTTCATCGGGCTCCCGGTTCAGGAGGCAGCGGTAGATCATAGCCACCTCTTCTTCCGCCGTATTGTCATGCTCCGCATATTCCCTGCTGTGCATGATGGAATAAACCAGCCCCGCCGGCGACAGCGTGCCGCCGTTCATGCGGGCCGCGAAATTCTCCAGCCCTTCCTCGTCGGCGCTGCGCTCCAGAAGTATCTTATATGTATTATTTATAAAACGGGTGACGTCTATGTTTTTGTCTCTTTCATAAACGATATCGAGAGTGCCCGGCTCAATGCCCGCTTTCCGGCACATATCCTGAAACTCCCTTGAATCGATCATGGTCTTCAGGGGATACTGCCGCGAAACGCCGTCCGACAGCTGCTCCAGCCTTATATCCATGCCGTTTTTGTCGCTGCTCCTCCCGAGCAGCGCCCTGTAGAGCATTTCTATGTATTCCTCGTCCGTCATCTTCTCCTTGCCGGAGAATTCGTTGGACAGGATAAAGGCCCTGGCCACCGCCGCTCCGGTCCTTTCGCCGCTCTTAAGCGTGCCGGTCCATTTCTCAAAGCCCTCTCTGTCGGGCTCCCTTCCCAGCACCTCCGTGTAAAGCCTGTACACAAAGGCCTCCGCCGTATCGTCTTCTATATCGGCATAAGGATCCGTTTCGGTCTCTGTCTCCGTCTGTTTCTCCGTTTCCGTTTCAACGGGACTTTCCTTCTTTATTCCCAGGATGCTGAACAGGTTCCATTCATCAGGCGCATATCTGTAGTAAAAATAAACGCCCGTTATAAAAAGCACCGCAATGATGATGCCGGGTATAAGCTTTCTCACAAGACCACCTCCACTATTCGTCAGGGAGAAGCTCCCTGTAGACGTCTCTTTTTGTGATCCCTCTGTCCTTCGCTACCTTTTTCATGGCCATCGTCCTGTCGTCCCCGGCCGAAAGGTAGTATTCCATATGTTCTTCAACGGACATGGCTGTCCATTTATCTGTTTCCTTTTTCTTTAGGGCCTCCGGGTCTGCCCCGCCCAGCACGATAACGTATTCGCCGCGGGGCGGCTCCTCTTCGTAGTATTTAAGCGCTTCCTCCAGCGTCATGATGCTGCAGTCCTCGTGGACCTTCGTAAGCTCCTTGCAGAAGGCTGCCCTGCGGTCTCCCAGAGCATCATAGAGCTCCTTTACCGTTTTCAGAAGCCTGTGGGGCGCCTCGTAGATCACGGTCGTCACAGTTCTCTCGGAAAGCTCCTTAAGCACCGCTGCCCGTTCCTTTTTTTCCGCAGGCAAAAATCCCTCGTAGGCAAATCTGTCCGACGGAAATCCCGACAGTACCAGCGCCGTTATAAGGGCTGCCGGCCCCGGCACTACCGTAACCGGGATACCTTCCCTGTGACACTCCGCTATAAGCTCCTGCCCCGGATCCGATATGCCCGGCATGCCGGCGTCGGAAACGAGGGCTATGTTCATTCCCTCCTTCAGCTTATCGATGAGCCTGGAGCCCTTTTCCGCCCTGTTGTGCTCGTGATAAGATGTCATAGGCGTCTTTATATCCAAATGATTCAGTATCTTCCTGGAATTTCTGGTATCCTCCGCCGCAATAAGATCCGCCGACTCCAGAGTCTCCTTCTGGCGGTCGGAAAGATCCGATAGATTACCGATGGGCGTACCGCATACATAGAGCTTTCCCGTCATTTCATCCTCCTGCCGGCTGCCGCTCAGCCTTTTCGCTTCCGCCCGTCAGGGCCGGCGCTTCCGGCATCGCCGCAGTCTTTCTCAATATAATTATATCAGTCACCGGGCAATACGTCACCGCAGGATGCGCAGAATAAGGTCATTCAAATCACCTGTCTGTGCGAAAATGCCCTGCGCATTCCGCATTTTGTGTCTGTTTTTTCTGTACGAAATATGTCGCCGGGAGTATAATATCTGTGATGTCCGGTGCATCAGGCACCGGCCAGGCAAAACCAAATATCGGAGGTTGGAATTATGGAAAAGAAGAAAGGCCTTATCGGTGAATTTAAAGAGTTCATCATGCGCGGCAACGTAATGGATATGGCCATAGGCGTTGTTCTCGCAACGGCATTCGGCAAGATCACCACCGCTCTTGTTGAGAAGATCATCATGCCCTTCATCGCTTTCGCATTCGGCGCAAGAGACATGACGGCGCTTGACATCATCGTAAGGCAGGCTGAGGTCGACGCCAACGGCGAGGTCGTAAAGGAAGCCATCGTTATCGGTTTCGGTACGCTCTTAATGGCGATCATCGATTTTATCCTGGTTGCCCTCGTTGTATTCTTTATCGTAAAGGCTCTTAACAAGGCCCGCGCAAAGGCAGAGGCAAGGAAGGCCGCAGAGGCCGCTGCAGCTACAGAAGAAGAACCCGCAGGTCCCACACAGGAAGAGCTCCTTACGGAGATCCGCGACCTGCTGAAAGAACAGAAAAAGAAAGAACCGTGATAAGCGGGATACGTCCCGGAAAACGGGCGCTGCGGCGGTGCAGGGCCCGTTTTTATTTCGTGATGATGCCGCCGGCTTTTGCAGGTTTCGCCTTTTAAAAATCCGGTACAATAATGTAAAATGAAACACAAACAAGGCTGACGGAGGAGACCATGGAAAAGGAACATAAAACAGCGGACAGCACAAATAAGAGACCGGCAGCGAAAGGCCTTTTCATCGGCGCATCCGGCATCGACGCGGTCTTCATGCTCGACAGGCCGCTGCCTTCGGAAAACGAAAAGATAAAGACGAACAGCTTTTATCTTGACACCGGCGGACCGGCAGCCAAGGCGGCGGAAGTCTTTGCAGGGCTCGGCGGGGACGCCTCGCTTGTCACATGCATCGGAGATTCGCCTCTGGGCGGATTTCTGAAAGCATCACTGGAAGCTGCCGGCGTAAAAGTAAAAGATATCGCAGGTGACGCTTATACCACGCCGAATGTTTCCTCCGTGCTCATAAGGCAGGAGAACGGCACCCGCACCCTGGTGAGCGGCCAGAAGCCTCTCGACGGAGCAGTCTTAGGGGATACCGTTTCCGGAGATTTCGATTTCTGCCTTTATGACTGCAATCTGCCGGACTTAACGCCGGAGATAGTCGAAGCCCTGCGGATCCATAAGATCCCCCTGGTGCTGGACTGCGGCAGCTGGAAGCCGAATATCGAATGTGCACTGGAATACGCAGACATCGCCATATCGTCTTCTGGATTTATTTCGCCGGACGGATCGGATATCTTTGCGCTTCAGGAAAAATACGGCATCCGCCTTGTCTCAAGGACCAACGACGGCGGTCCTGTTGAGTTCTGTGAAAACGGTCTCCGCGGCACCGTTCCAGTTAATAAGCTGGATTCCGGCAACACGCTGGGGGCCGGCGACGTGTTCCACGGTGCCTTCTGTTTCTTCTGTTTCTCCGAAGGAGCCGGTTTCCCCGAAGCACTATCCCGTGCGGCCCTTTATACGGAGGAATACATAAAGGCCCGGCCGATGTGACATCACATATTTCTTAACAGCAAATAAAAAATACATTGCAGCATCGACTATGAGCGGAGTGGTCGTCTTTGCTGCAATGTATTTTTATTATTACTCAACGAAGTGAATCGGAGTAAGCTGTGATGTATTTTAGCGTACCGTGAATGACTTTGTCAGCACGTACTTGACTGTTCCTGTGGAATCCTGAACTGCTGCCCTGTATACATATGTACCTGCGGGGAGCTTCTTGAAGGTCATCTTTGCATCAAGCTTGTGAAGGTCGTAGGACTTTGCATTTACTGTGGCTGATGCTTCGAACATCTTTGTTCCGTCTGTCTTTCTTACGGAAAGCGTTACGTTCTTGATGGTGTTTGTGCTGTTTACGGTACCCTTTATACTGAAGGCATTGCCCTTTGTAAGTGTGCCTGAAGGGCAGGTGTAATTCTTAACTGTAATGCTTGCGTTCCTGACTGCGAAGTTGGTCTTCCAGGTCTTTGTGGTCAGCTGATCCGTTGCCTTGATCTCATAAACGTAGTTTCCTACGGGGAGTGATGAGAACTTCATTGCGCCGTCTGCGCCGTAGAGTGTATAGCTCTTTGCGTTTACGCTTACTGTCTTTGAGAACTTAACTGTTCCGGCTGTGGTCTTAACCGATACGGTAACGGTCTTGATGTTTGTGTTTGATGTGATCTTGCCGCCGATGGTGAAGGCGCCGCCCTTGGCCATGATGGTTGAAGGAGCGATTTTGTTTGAGATGGCCATCGTTGAAGTCTTGGGAGTTGCTGTGGTCGTTGTGGTCGTTGTTGCTGCCTTGCTAACTTTAACCTTGTAGATGTAAGCCTTTGTGATCTTATATCTTGTAAAAGAAGCGCTTAAGTTATATTCTGCTGTTTTTGCATGTGCACAGTCGAGGATGACCGGCTTGCCTGCCTTCTTGCTGCCTGCGTTGTAAAGTGTTACATAATGTGATCCGCCGTTGCACTCGAGAAGCATGTAGTAGTCGTAATCTGCATCCTTGTCATTTACATAACCCATGACCGTTGCTGAAGAAGGATTTGAGATCGCCTTTACATAAGTGATCCTTGAATCGATGTTTGCCAGCTTTGCCCAGCTTGAGATGCAGGCTCCGATGTACTGACCCTTGGAGTTCTTGGCGTTCTTTCCGTAGAAACATCCGTTTGCCTTTGCCCATTCGTTTGCCTTGTCGGGCGTGAAAGCCGATGTCTTGATGCCGGCCTGGATGAGCATCTTTGCGTAAGATACTATTGCGCATCCTGCGTTGCCGATCGTCTTGGCGCCCTGTGTATTGCCCAGGAGCTTGCTGCCCCATCTGGGATCGTTGGTCTGCCACATTCTGTAATCGTTTACCTTAAGGTCTGCTGCGTATGTGTTGGTGGTTACGGGAATGATCATTGCTGCTGCAAGTGCGATGACTGCTATCATTTTCCTTAATGTCTTTTTCATTGTTTTTCCTCCGCTCATTTAGTACTCATTCAGTATTTCCTGTTGATGATGCAAGTATATAAAACCGTAATTGCAAATTTGTTCCCGGGAATAACAAAGCATTAAAATGCCGGGAAATGCATATAAACATCTCCCGGCACAAACTGCAGTCCTGTCCATTTCTCTGTTTCTTTTCTCAATAACCGCTTCCTCTATGCGGTCACTCTGTCTTATTATAGAAGCCCTCTTCTCCTCCGCCGTAAAGGCCCGCCGGACTGCCCATGATGCTGAAGTTAACATCAATCGTGCAGCCTTCAACTATCACTTCTCCTTCGGCGCCTCCCGCAAGAGCCGCAAGATAGAACACGCTGCTGTGCTGTGTTACGATCGAATGGCCCCTGCTTTCACCGGAATACTCATCTATGCCGCAGTCCGCTTCAACTCCCGTAAAGGCCGCATCTTTGCAGACATATCCCAGCACATTTGCCTCATACAGTTTATCTCCGCAGAATAACGGATTCATGATCACCCGGATATGGCTGTCAGATACCACCGCGGCACCGGCGCAGTATCCGCACAGGCCGCCGGCACAGGCAGTTCCCTGTTCCAGCTCGGTTTCGACGATGCTCTCCCGGTGTGAGTATTGTTCTTCATAGTTCCCCACCATGCTTAAAGATCCGGCAGTAAGATCTCCTCCGCAGTATCCGATGAAGCCTCCGGCATATGAAAGATCGGGATCTCCGCCGGGACGGCGCACGATATGAACGGATACGTCGGCTAAATCAATGTCTGAAAGCGTAACGTTCCCATCGGCCCATCCGATAAGCCCGCCGGCCGCGAGAGGCGTATGGGCGGTAAGAGTATGACCCTCCTGATCGTCTCTGGCATCGATCTTGACGCTTATTTCATCGATCTCAAATCCGCTGAGTTCGATATCTCCGCTCACATAACCGACGATACCGCCTGCGCGGATATCGGCATCCGCCAGTGAATGATCCGCATTCACACGGCAGTTGACCATGCGCCTGATATCACGGATCGTTGTGCCGCCCTCGGCTTCTCCGATCAGGACGCCGGCATAAACAACGGGCGCAATATTCAGAATGTTTTCCCCCCAGTATTCGATCTCTGTGCCTGCCTCTTCCAGATCCACGTTCTCGAGCACACCGTTCTTTGTCTGATATCCGCAGACTGTGCCGAGGTCCGCCCGGGTATCCTTATCCAGAGTATGGTATCCCCAGTACGGAGAAAGCATGGTGATGCCTGAGATCGTACCGTCATTTAAGCCGCAGACCAGGCCGATAAATATCTTATCGTTTTCATTAGGATACAGGAAGAATTCCGGATAGTAGGTCCGCTCCTTAAACTTAACGTTTTCTATGGTGCCCTTATTTATTCCGCAGAGGATACCGAAATACTGCGTTTTCTCCGTCGGAAGATCCTCATCATCCAGCGAGGAAAAATGAAGTTCCTTTTCCCACGCCTCATTTTCCCGGCTGCGCATTTCAATGCAGTCGATATAACCCACCGTCAGATCGTATATCTTTCCTCATTGCAGCCGAATATTCCCCAGGCAGGATCCTGACCCGAGTACACCAGCGTACAGGTTACGGAATAGCCGTTGCCGTTCAGTACGCCGGTAAAGGGATCATCCGGTGTTCCGATGGGCGTAAATAATGTGCTCTCGCCGCTGTCCCAGTCGTTGATGTCGTTGTCCAGAATGTAATGGCCGTCAAGGTCATCTGCGATGGCAAGGAATTCCTCGGGAGTGGAAATATGTTTCCATTCGTCGGCTTCCGTTTCCTCATTGCTTCCGTCCTGTGTGTCCTCTGCCGTATCCTTTGTTTCACTTCCCGCATCGCTGCTCTCTGGTTTACCGTCAGAGCCTCCCGATCTGCCTCCGCATCCGGCAAGCATTAAAAGAAGCACGGCCGCCAGCAGCACCGACAGGATCCTTTTATGCTTCATCTGATCTTCCTCCTTATAAGGATATCCGTTTTTGCCATTATACCACGGTGCACAACGAATATTACATAGTAAATGTATACTAACAGGAAGCTGTTTTCCTGTACGGTACGGCTCCAGACAAAGAGTTCCGGGATCAACTCCCGGAACTCTTTTAAGGTGAAGAAGTATTAAATTGAAAATCCGTAGCACAAAACAGTTTAGAACAGCATCGGAACTACTACATCACAAAGCTCGTCAACGATCTTGTCGCCGCTTCTCGTGCCGATACGCTCTACGCCGCAAAGCAGGCATCCGAGAACTACCATGGGAGTCCAGAATGAACCTGTTCCTGCCACCTTTACCCTCAGGGGATCGGGAGCTGCTTCGCAAAGAGTCTTAACTACATTAAGATTGGGGCCGCCGGCTCTTCCCGTTGAAGACTTAACCCAGTCCGCACCGGCTTCCGCAATAAGGTCGCAGGCTGCGCGGATCTCATCGTCGGTCAGAAGCTGTGCCTCGATGATTACCTTGCACTCTGCTCCGCCGTCATGAACGATCTTGGTGATCTCTGCGATCTCATTCTTATAGTAATCATACTGGCCGTCCTTCAACGCGCCTACGTTTGCTACCATGTCCATTACCCAGGGACCGCCGGAAAGAAGCTTAACGCCCAGCTTGGCCTCGTTGATCTTGTTCTCGGTAGCAGTTGCACCCATGGGGAATGATGTGGTCCAGGAACACTCGATGCCCGTACCTTTAAGCTGCTCCTGTACATAAGGCGACCAGTAAGGATTGGTGTGGCATCCCTTGAATCCGTATTTGATCGCTTTTGCGATACACTCATCAACGTCCTTTTTCTGGGAATCCGTATTAAGGACTGAATGATCGATCATCTTTGCAAGGCCTTCCCTTGAAAGATCCAGCTCGTTTAACTTTTTTGCCTTTGCCATGGTTTCTTCTCCTTACATTATATAAATCTTTATTGTTTCCGCTGTATCAGCCTGCATACTCAGGGAGTATGCCCATTTCTCTGAACATATCGAAGCTTTCGATTATCTCCGTAACTCCCTGTGTGCCGATTATCTCAACGCCTGCCGTAAGGAATGAAAATGCATTCTGGGGGCGGGGATACTTAACACCCGACACCTTGCAGCGCGTGTTGCTGCCCTTAAGCGTATCGAGGATGATCTTTACCTGGTCCATGTTCGGTCCCTGGAACTGTCCCGATGATGTCTTTACCCAGTCGATGCCGGCATCCATACACATCCTGCAGGCCTGTACTATCTGTTCGTCCGTGAGGAACGCAACCTCGATGATGAACTTGCACTCGATGTCCTTGCAGGCCTCGCGCACCAGCTTCATCTCCTGCTCTACGATCTCGGGATGCCCGCTGTATAAAGCCCTGTAGTTCATGGAACAGTCAAAGGTATCGACACCGCTGTCCACCATAAGCTTTGCGCTGAAAGCCTTTGATTCGGGCAT